>JADYYV010000022.1 GCA_020853455.1 Alphaproteobacteria bacterium
GCAGGCCACGCGGTCGCCGGACTCGCCGGACGGAGCGGTTTTGTAATCATCCGGCGTGGCATGGATCAGCAGCGCCGATCCGGCGGCATCAGGCAGCGCGTCCATATCCAGCGTCGTGGTATAGAATTCCGCAGCACCCGTGCCATCGGCCGCGACATACAAATTCGGCAGGTCGCCGATATGCGGGCCTTCGGCGGAGAGGAAACCATGCTTCTCGCCTTCTTTGGCGGCATGGCTGCCGGCCTTTTTGAAACCGTCATCATGGGTGCAATGCCCCATCGCATGGAAATGCACGCCATGCCAGCCGGGCGTCAGCCCCTTCGCTTCGACCTTCACCAGCAATCCCTTCGTGCCTTGCGTAAACGCCGCAAAGCCCGCATCAGCGCCCTTCACATCTTGAAGCTTCACCTCCACATATCCCGGCATTTCCGCCATCGCAGGCGCAGACAGGGCAAAAATAACGGCGGTCAGGGCGATGTATTTTTTCATTGTGTTTCTCTTTCAGAAGGTTTTAGTTTTTGAATATTAAAAACCACGAGGAAGTTCTACTCCCAGTTCTTTTGCGTACAAAGGCGCAAGAAAAAACTCTGGATAACCATAGTGCTTGGCTATCTTGGGTGTCAACGTAAGTCTCAGACATTCCAGTTCGGATTTTTTTGTCTTTACTCCGAGCATGTCCAGCGAGTGGTTCAAACACCGGTCCCAGAATGTCGCCAAAATAAATTTTCGAGTTGAAACTGTTTGTGGTTCATACATTAAGCTGGCGTAAAAAACGTCAGGCAGCTCAGGCGCTCTGTAGTTAAGTTGTTTTGCCATTAAAGTTGAAAAATCTTTCAGTTTTTCAAGTTGTTCAGCTGGTCTCATATCCGCAATCTTCTCTAACGCGCGGATATTCTGTGTCCTGCCGTCTTGCTCATTTTTAAAAATTTCTAAAAAAAGTTTATTCCTTTTAAAAAACGCTTCCGCTTCCTGTCGCGGATTGTTTCTAAACGCTTCAAACTTTTTTATATATTCTAGGGCATTTTCTTTTTTGAATTTGAATGTGTCTCCCGTAATCCGCGCCTCTGAAATCTTTATAGCTTCGTCCAGCCTGCCCTCTAAAAGAAGATGCTCGATAACCACGATGATGGCAGGAACGGTGTTATCCACATTCAGACTGGCTTTTTGCGTTGGCAAATCCTTTGTTTTCTCGAAAAACATAATTGCATCATTAATTCCGCCCCGCTCTCCCAGATAACGCACAGCACTTTCCTGCGGGGAATAGCCGCTTATAACCGACCTTTTCTGTCTAGACAGATCTTTGATTTCAATCAAAGCATCCTCGAAATTTCCGATTGATAACAACAACGTCAATTTCGGCGTAATCACATTAAACTCGGATACTGCGAGAAGATTTTCATCCGCCAGATTCAAAAAGAATTTCCGCTGCTCTGTAGTGCCGTAATACGCCACATCGGTCGCCCAAGATGAAATGTAATTTTTCTTTTCGTTTTGGCCGACAGAGTTAATACCCTCGATCACCTGCTGAATAATGCATTCGTCATGATTTTCGATTTGTTGCAGGCATGGGATATTCGGCAACTGCACCATTTGCAGTGACGGCTGATCCCCAAATGCACATGGAACGACAGCACAGAAAAAGAATGCGGCTACTGCGCAGGAAAAGATTTTTCTTATACGCCGACCGGCGAAAATCAGAAATTATCCGACAGATAGCAAGGCGTGCAGCGCACGGGTTGCTGGTTTTCGAATTCGACCAGCATCAGAACGCCGCGCTGGCGGGCGGTGTCGATGATGCCCTGGCTGACGTCTTCGAAGATCGCGTAATGCGCTTCGGTGCCGGCGACGATGCGGTTTTCCTGGATGGTGAACCAGAACGGGCCTTCTTCGGGGTTGCCGTCGAGCGAGGCATGTTTGTAGAAAAAGAAAGCGAGCGCGTTGCGCCCGTTCTTGAAGACTTCGTACTCGGTCACGACGGATTTATCGGCCTGAGCCATGGTTAGCGCCCCTTAGAAACTCCCCCGGGAACAGGATCAGCGCGTGGGATCGATGCTGTCGGCGGCGTTCATGCCTTTCGGCTTGGCGGCTGCTTCCTGCGTACGGTTAAGGGCCATGGTGGGGTTGGTTTCGAGGTACGAAAACGCGATCTCCTGCGCATCCGCTCCCGTTTTCGCTCCGACCGCTGCACTGCTTAACAGATTGGACATCGATATTGCGCTCCTTCCGGTATTTCTAGCCTATGCGACTATTAAACCTGAATAAAGTTAATTTTATGTTTACATAGATAGGGCGTTTGCGGCGCGCGGCAAGAAGCCTTAAGCGGCTGTTATAACGAAGGATTTTTGGGATGACGCGGGGTGTCATCCAGCGGGCCGGTATCGATGCCCGAAGCCGGTTTTCCCTGAGGGCAGTTTTCCTTGAGGAAGGTGAGTTCTTTTTTCACGGCGGCCAGTTCGGCGCGGAGCGTGTCGGCCTCGTAATCCTTGTCCATGAATTTGAGGCGGGCGACGTAAGTCTGGCCGTTTTCCGACGGCACGGCAGATGCGAAATTCCAGCCGTTATCCTTCAGCAGCCGGAACAGTTCGGTCTTGCCTTCATAGACGATGGTGCGCAGATGACCGGTATCGAGCGTGCGGGCGCCCGGCGCCTCGATCAGCAACCGCGCCATGCGCACCTGATTGTTCGCAACAGCCTTCGACAGCGCGGCATCGAACACGGCGGGCGGAGCCTCGATTTCTTTTTGCAGCAGGATGCGCAGGCCCTCGATATTGCCTTCCTTCACCGCCGTCACCAGCTGGTTTTTGTATTCGGTGATCGGGTCGTCCTTGCCGCCGAAAAACGTGCGGATGCTCATGCTTTTTCTCCCGGCGCTTTCAGTTTCGGTTTTACGACGGGCTTGCCGTTCAATGCGGCATCGACATTGCCGTTCAGCTGCTGCACATGATCCAGTATTTGCTGCTGCAACCGCACCGTTTCGATGGGGGCGACGTTTTCGAGATAGAATTTCTCGTATTCATGCAGCGTTTTTACGATCGCGTTGATTTGTTTATAGCGGCGCTCGGCTTCCTTGGATTTATACGTATAGGTGCGGCGCTCGTAGTAATCGTCGTAACGCTCCTTGCGCGGGATCGCGCCCTGCTCCGCCTCCAGCGCCGCGACGGCGTAGCTGACATCCGCGCCGCGCGTCAGCAGCTTGCGCAGAAACAGGTTGTTTTTCACGGTCGCCGCGTGTTCCAGCGGCTTGCCGTTATCGGCGTTCACATTCGCTCCGTCCCTGATCGCCTTGTCGAACATCGTGTCGTCATTCGCGGCGATTGCGCCCAGCAACAGCGTGTTTGCTTCGCGGATTTTTGCGGCTTCGGCGCGCGCCTGTATTTCCGCTTCGCCAATCGACAGGGCGTCGGAAAAAACGGTCGAGAGCGTGGGTTTGCCGTCCTGCATGGAATCTCCGCTTGTGTGCCGCATATGTTTACGACAAATAGCGGTATTCTGTCAATACGGAGTTTAAGGCTTAGGTGCCTGATTACGCTTGGTTTTCGGCAGGGCGAGGCGGAACTGGTTGCGTTCGTTCTTCTGGTGGATGTGGAACATCGCGGTATGGACGATGCTCTCCATCGGCTGGTCGGCGTTGATGAGATGCCAGTTGAGCTGGCGGAACGCCTTGGGCAAATTCTGCGTGATCTGGCGGCGCAGGACTTTTTTGTCGGCATCCGATGCGCTGTCCTTGCGCTTGCTGACGCGGTCGAACAAAACAGATGCGGAAGCATGCAGGTAAATGCCGATAAAATCGCCGCCGTTTTTATGCGCCAGTGCTTCCTGATTGGCGCGCGAATTGGTATCGAGGAACGAGCCCGAAACAATCACGCTCTTGCCGGAACGCAGTAAACGCTCGGCTTCCGCATGGATATGCTTGATGAAATTCTGGATATTTTCCGGCGTATAGGCGCTGTCGGGCAGCGGTGTTTTCGGATCGACGCCGTACATTTTTTTATGCACGACATCGGAATCCATCACGACGACGCCCGGCATTTTTTTTCCGAGTTCTTCGGCGAGCGTCGTCTTGCCGGAACCGGACATGCCGCCGATGGCGATCATCACGGGCACTTTGCGGCGCACCAGCGATGTCATGACTGACCGACTTTATAAAAAGAAGAATAGACCAAGCCCCACACCCTTTATTCTTGTTGTTGGGCAGTATATGTAGTTTTTCATAACCGGTCAAGATGAATTGTAAGTTATTGATTAATATATGAAATTATATTCTCCGCCACCCCGCACTTGTTCCGGGGCCCAAAAGTCAGTCCTGCCGTCATATGAGTCTGGCCACACGACGCGCGGACGCGCTTTTGGATGCAGGAACAAGTCCGGCATGGCGGACCGCAGAATTAGAAAAGCCCCGGTGTTACGCCCGGGGCTTTTCACTGTGCCTTGAAGGAGATCAAGGTTATCTCTGCTCGTCCTTACCCTTTCAGGCGGCGCCCTTGAAGGCTTCTTCCTCGAACGCTTCTTCCCACGAGCCCTGGGTCGATGCTTTCGAATATTCGGTCGCGCGGTTTTCAAAGAAGTTGGCGTGTTCCGCGCCGTTCAGCATCGCATCCATCCAGGGCAGCGGGTTTTTCTCGATGCCGAAAACGGGCGTGAGGCCCAGCTGCGTCAACCGGCGGTCGCCGATATAGCGGATGTAATCTTTCACTTCCTGCGCGGTGAGACCTTCGACTTCGCCCATGCCGAAGGCGAGGTCGATGAACGCGTCTTCGTGATGGATGATCGTTTTGCAGGCTTCGGTGATGTCGGCGCGGAGTTTATCCGTCCACACTTCCGGGTTTTCCTGGATGAAGGTCTTGAACAGTTTGATGATCGACAGCGTGTGCAGCGTTTCGTCGCGCACCGACCACGTCACGATCTGGCCCATGCCCTTCATCTTGTTGAAGCGCGGGAAGTTCATGAGCATCGCAAACGAGGCGAAGAGCTGCAGCCCTTCGGTGAATCCGCCGAACACGGCCATCGTCAATGCGATGTTCGCTTTGTCGTTGACGTTGAAGCCCTGCATGTAGTCGAACTTGTCCTTCATTTCCTTGTATTTCATGAAGGCCGAATATTCGACTTCGGGCATGCCGAGGGTGTCGAGCAGGTGCGAATACGCCGCGATATGGATGGTTTCGATGTTGGAGAACGCGCAGAGCATCATCTGCACTTCGGTCGGCTTGAACACCTGGCTGTAATGCTTCATGTAGCAGTTGTTCACTTCGACGTCGGCTTGCGTGAAGAAACGGAAAATCTGCGTCAGCAGGTTTTTTTCCGCCGGCGTCAGTTTCTTTTTCCAGTCGCGCACGTCTTCCGCCATCGGCACTTCTTCGGGAAGCCAGTGGACGCGCTGCTGCGTCAGCCAGGCTTCATAAGCCCAGGGATAGTAGAAGGGTTTGTAGACGTGATTTTCGGTCAGGAGACGCGACATTTAAAATTTTTCCTTTTCTTTACTATCACCACCCCGCCGAAGGGCGGGGTCTGGCGCAGCCGCAAGGCTGCCTTTATAAAACGCGGCAATGCCGCTGGCCGGACCCCGCCCTTCGGCGGGGTGGCATTACTTAGATAAAATCTGCTTGCCCTTGACCGACACGCAGACACCCTGCGGGCAGGGCTCGATCAGGTCGAGGCGGGCGAGTTTTTCAAGATGTGTGCGCGAAACGCGGTCGATGCTGTCGGGATCGTTGACGGCGCGCAGGGTCTGCAGTTCAGCTGTGTTCAGCATGTCTGTTTTCTCCGATGATAAAGCTTCACAAGTCTTCGCGGTATCAGTCTTTTTTTATCGTTATAGTCTTTGGAATTCTTTTACTGGCACGCCAGGCATTCGTCGTATTTGCCGCCCGACGACGAAGCCGCGTTCAGCTCCGCCTTCTTCAGCTTGCCGTCGCCGCCATGCGCGTTTTCGGCGCGCTGGATCGATTTCGAGCGGCAGTAATACAGCGATTTGACGCCTTTTTTCCAGGCCATCCAGTGAATCTGGTGCAGGTCTTTCTTGTGCACATCCGCCGGCAGGAAGACGTTGAGCGATTGTGCC
>JADYYV010000023.1 GCA_020853455.1 Alphaproteobacteria bacterium
CCCGAGCATATCGCCAAGATGGGCGATAAGGCGGTTGCGAAGGATACCGTGAAGGCGCTGGGCCTGCCGGTCGTGCCGGGATCCGACGGCATCCTGAAAAGCCCCGAGGAAGGCCTCGAGCTTGCCAGGAAAATCGGCTTCCCCGTGCTGCTCAAGGCGGTTGCGGGCGGCGGCGGCAAGGGCATGAAGGTCGCGCATGGCGAGGATGATTTCAAATCCGCCTATTCCATGGCATCGACCGAGGCGAAGAACGCCTTCAACAACGGCGACCTGTATATGGAGAAATACCTGACAGCGCCGCGCCATATCGAAATCCAGCTGATCGGCGACACGCATGGCAATGCCATTCACTTGGGCGAGCGCGACTGCTCCATCCAGCGCCGCCACCAGAAGGTGCTGGAGGAATGCCCCTCCCCGGGCCTCACGCCCGAACAACGCAAATTCGCGGGCGAGCTTGCCGCAGGCGTCGTCAAAAAAATGGGCTATCGCGGCGTCGGCACGATCGAAATGCTGTTCGAGGACGGCAAGTTCTATTTCATGGAAATGAACACGCGCCTGCAGGTTGAACACCCGATCACCGAAATGATCACCGGCGTCGATCTGGTGCGCGAACAGATCCGCGTGGCCGCCGGCCTGCCCCTATCGTACAAACAGGAAGACATTAAATTTAACGGCTGGGCGTTTGAAGCGCGCATCAACGCCGAACACCCCGAAACCTTCGTGCCGTCACCCGGCAAGATCACGCGTTACCACGCACCCGGCGGTCTTGGCGTGCGCGTCGACAGCGCGATTTATGACGGCTATTCCGTGCCGCCCACCTATGACAGCCTTGTCGCCAAGCTGATCGTCCATGCGCAGACGCGCGAGGAAGCGATGAAGCGCATGGAACGCGCGCTGGGCGAAACGGTCATCGAAGGCATCCAGACCAACATCCCGCTGCAGCAGCTGATATTGTCGCAGCCGGATTTCCGCAAGGGTGAATTCAACATCCATTGGCTGGAAAAATTCCTGGCCGGTGCGCAAACAGCGGCCAAGAAGGCGTCATGATCACGCGCGCGGGGTTCGGTTTTGTCGCGTTGCTGATGGCGGCGACGCCCGCCATCGCCGCGCCGGATAAATACAGCTTCGACCCCGCACATACGCAGATCCTGTTCTCGGTCAGCCATCTGGGTTTCTCCCATTCGCATGGCCGTTTCAACACCTTCGGCGGATCGTTCACCTTCGATGAAAAGAACCCCGCCGCCTCGGCGATCGACGTGACGGTCGATACCGCCAGCGTCGATATGGGCTCGAAGGAATGGGATGACGCGGTCAGGGCGGAGGCGCTGCTGAACGCCGCCAAATTCCCGAAAATGACCTTTAAAAGCACTGCCGTCGCAAAGACAGGAGAAAAAACGGGCACGGTGACCGGCGACCTGACGCTGCTGGGCGTCACCAAACCCGTGACGCTGAACGTCACATATAATAAATCCGGGAATCACCCCTATACCAAAAATCATCTCGCAGGGTTTTCGGCTTCCGCCACGTTAAAACGGTCAGACTTCGGCATGTCCAAATACATCCCCGATGTCGGCGACGATGTTTCGATCACGATCGAGGTCGAGGGCATCCGCCAGGATTTCGAAGGCATGAACGCGAAATAGGATTTAGAATGCAGCTCAAGAATTCTCCGGAAAAATACGGCGCCGTCACCAAAATCCTTCACTGGCTGACCGGCATTACCATCATCTGTTTGCTGGGCGTCGGCCTTTACATGGTGCGCGCCGAAAAGGGGCCTGCGCTGTTCCAGATTTACGCGCTGCATAAATCATTCGGCATTCTTGTGCTGACCGCGACGTTTTTCCGCGTGTTGTGGCATGTCTATTCCAAAAAACCGCCGCTGGTGGGCGGCATGGCGGCGTGGGAACGCGCCGCCGCGCATGCGGGTCATTTCTTTCTTTATATCTGCATGCTGGGCATGCCGCTGTCCGGCTGGGCGATGTCGTCGGCCTTTGGCCGCACGGTGAAGCCGTTCGACCTTTTCGCGCTGCCTGATTTTGTGCAGCCGAACCCTGAACTGGCCGAACGGCTGGAGGCGCTGCACGGATACCTCGCCTATGCGCTGATCGGCATGATCGCGCTGCATGCGGCGGCCGCACTGAAGCATCATTTCATTTCCAAAGACTCCACCCTTAAACGCATGCTGCCCTTCGGGAAACCCTGACCATGAAACAGATTCTTTTCGCGCTCGTCCTGTCATTGCTGCCCGTTGCGGCAAACGCGGAGGACGCAGCGCCCGCATCTGCCCCGCCCGCCGCCCGCGAATGGAAGATGGCGGAAAAAGACAGCAGCATCACCTTCAAGGGCAAGCAGATGGGCAAGGATTTCGACGGCGATATCCGCAGCTTCACCCCCGCCATCTATTTCGATGACGCGCATCTCGACCAGTCGAAAGTGACCGTCGATATCGACCTGACAACCATCGACGCGCGCGACACCGACCGCAACAAGAGCCTGTTCGGCACCGACTGGCTGGATATCGCCCAATTCCCGAAGGCGCGATTCGAGACGCAGAATATCCTCAAAAAAGACGACGGCAGCTATGTCGCCGAAGCGACGCTGACACTGCATGGCACGGTTCAGCAGATCGAACTGCCCTTCACCCTTGCGATCGACACCAAGGACTCTGGCAAAGACACCGCCGTGATGAACGGTAAAGTGACGCTCGACCGCTCCAAATTCGCTCTCGGAACAGGCGATTGGGCCGATCCCAGCGATATTGCAAATGAAATTGTCGTGGAAGTGAAGCTGACGGCGACCGCCGCGAAATAAGAACAAACGAAGGCCAAAACGCCTTTCCGATTTTACAATTGTAGCGGAGCGATTCGTTCTTTAAATTCAATGGACTGAGGACGCTCTATCACCTTTGGCTGCATCCATCTTCTCGGAAAGTGCGCATCGCGCTTGCCGAGAAGAAGCTCGACTTCGACCTGAAGATCGAAAAGATCTGGGAGCGCCGCACAGAATTCCTCGCCCTCAACCCGGCGGGCGATGTGCCCGTCCTGATCGAGCCCGACGGAACGATCCTGACCGACAGCCAGGTCATCTGCGAATATTTGAACGAGGTTTACAATACGATCGACCTGATGGGCCGCGACCCGCTGCAGCGCGCGGAAACCCGCCGCCTTGTCGCCTGGTTCGACCAGAAATTCAACGCCGAAGTGACCGAAAACCTGGTCGGTGAAAAGATGATGAAACGCTTCCTGAAAATGGGGGAGCCGCACGGCCCGTCCATCCGCGCCGGCCATGCGAACATCCATTACCACCTCGATTACATCGGCTTTTTGACGGAGCGCCGCCGCTGGCTTGCGGGCGACGATATTTCGCTAGCCGACGTCACGGCGGCCGCGCATCTTTCCGCCATCGACTATATCGGCGACGTGCCGTGGGAAGAACACAAGGCCGCGAAGGACTGGTATGTGCGCATCAAGTCGCGCCCGTCCTTCAAGCCGCTGCTGGATGACAGCATTCCGGGCTTCTCCCCGCCCAGCCATTATCAGAACCTCGATTTCTGATCAACTGGATGGTGGACGGCATGCGCGACAAGATCGAACCCATCCAGCCCGCCATGCGCGACAAGAAGCTTTTCTGCTTCGGTTACGGCTATACCGCCAGTTTTCTGGGCGAGCGCCTGCGCGAATTCGGCTGGAAAATCGCAGGCACGACGACAGACCCGGATAAGCGCGCCTTCCTGAAAAAATCGGGAATCGATGCGATGCTGTACGACCAGACGCATACCATCATGGATCCGTTCGAGACATTTGCCGATGTCACGCATGTGCTGATTTCAATTCCGCCGGGCGCGGATGGCGACCTTGTCGTCGATGCGCATGGGTTCGATCTTGCCAGCATGCCGAATATCGAATGGGTGGGTTACCTTTCCACGACCGGCGTATACGGTAACCAGGACGGCAACTGGATCGACGAAAAAGCGACGCCGGAGCCGACCAGCCGCCGCGGGTCTTTGCGCCTGCGGGCGGAACAGCAATGGAATTTCCTGCACCTGAACGACGGGCTGCCGCTGCATATCTTCCGCCTGTCGGGCATTTACGGACCCGGCCGCAGCGCGATTGATTCCGTACGCGCGG
>JADYYV010000024.1 GCA_020853455.1 Alphaproteobacteria bacterium
CCGACGCGGAGCTGGACGGGTTTGTACGACGCAACCGGCACGGGGCTGGATTTCGGCGCATTCTGCAGCTCGAACTCTTCGCGCAGTTTTTTCGCGTCCGGAAATTCTGTTTCGACGACTTTTTTCAGCAACCCGCTCATGGACTCGGCGTCCTTATACGCCGCGTCCAGATAGGTGAAGGATTTCGACGGGTGCAGGAAGCGGCGCGCGTAATCCTCGATGATCGCGGCCTGCTGTTCCACGCGGTAATCCTCGAAATTCGATTTCGATGACAGCGTATAGGTGTATTTGTCTTTTGCCGTCGGCGGGGTATCGTTCGTAAAGGCGCGGTTGTTCTGGTTTTGCCAGACATGCGTCAGTTCGTGAATGAAGGTGCCGAATTTATACGCGTTCTTTTCGGCCGAGAAATCCTTGGAGCTGTTTTCAGGCCCCCAGAAATCCGCCACGACCCTGCCTGAATCGACGGAGCCCACGATATCGTCATAACCCTGCGGGTGCATATTGGCGCGGATGGTGTCGATATTGATGGTCGCGCCAAAAATGCCCTTCAATATCCGCGCCTCGCCTTCGGTCAGGGGGCGCACCTCGACATTTGCAAAGGCTTCGCGCGCGGCGGTGGCGGCGGGGAATTGCTCCTCCACCGTCGCCTCCAGCTGCGGGTCGGTTTCGCTGTTATCGGGCTGGCCTTCGCGCCAGAATGATTTGCGGTCGGGATGCAGGAAACGGCGCGCGTAATCCTCCATCATCTTCGCCTGCTGCGTCGGACCGTAATCGACGAAAGACGTTTCGTCGTCGAGCGTATATTTCAGGGCGTTCTTGTCGCCCAGCGTGTATTTGCCGTTGGTCTCGTTCTGCCACAGGCGCGTCAGTTCATAGACGAACGACCCGAAATTGCCGACCTTGTCGCGGCTGAAATCGGAGGACGCGTTTTTTTCGCCGTAAAATTCGATGTCTTTCGTGTTGTCGCCGATCACGCCGGAGCGCAGGTTGGGGCGTTCGTCCTTGAAAAAATGGACGCGGATGCTGTCGGGGTTCAACTGGTCGCCGAAAATCTTCGTGACCGCCTCGCGCTCCCCCGCTGTCAGGTGGCGGGACTGGTACGGCGCGACCTCGCCGCTATAGGCATAGGGCGCTTCGACCACCTGGGGCACAACGGCTGGCAGGCTGCGGATGGTTTGGGTGATGGGCGCGGGCGATGGCGGCGGCGCGTTGTCGTTCTGCGCGTTCTGCCCGTGCAGGCCGACAGTCACGCCCGTCACGAGCACAGCCGACGCGAAAATCGCGGTCAGGCCTTTGCGCAATCTGGACTTCGGCTGTGTGCCCGCCATTTGATACATACTCTATAAATTCTGGATTTATAGATAATATATGCAAAAATCCGCGGGGTCTAGACGTAATTATCAGCCATAGGCAGGAATTGCTGCGGGGCGGAAGGATGCCACGGGCGTACCGCCATAGGTGCGGCTGCGTTCGTAGTTCAGGCGCAATTGCTTCGCCGCCGGAAACTGCGTCTCGACGGTTTTCATCAGCATCGCGGCTTTGGATTCCGGATCGTCATAGACCTGCCCCAGCCATGTGAAGGATTTCGACGGGTGCAGGAAACGACGTGCGTAATCCTCCACCATCGCGGCCTGCTGTTCCGTGCCGTAATCGGTGAATTTGTATTTCGCCTCCAGCGGGTAGAGGTATTTATTGCCCTCCGGCACATAGCTGGAGGTGAAGCGGTCATTCGTCTGGTTCTGCCACACATGCGTCAGTTCATGGACGAAAGTGCCGAAATTTTCCGCGCCTTCGCGGCTGTAATCCCTGGCCGCGATATCCTTGCCGTAGATGTTGATGGTGTCAGTGCTGCCGGGCGGAATGCCGGATACGCGGTTATCGGCCGGTTCCCTGAAAAACTGGAATTTTAGCTGCGATACGTCGAGCGCGGTGCCGAACAGCTTTGCCGCCAGTTGAACCTCCCCCGCCGTGATGCGGCGCGCGGCATAGGCGCCGGGCGCAAGCGCGATGCCGTCATTGGCGGGCGCGGGTATCGAAATCACGGTCGGCGGCGGCTGCACGGGCGTGGCGGTCGGCTGCGTTGCGGGCGGCGGCGCGGGCGGATTGTCGTCATCCTTCGTCAGATGATCGTAGAGGTTATTCATGCCGACGCCGCCCAGCGCGATCAGGAACACAACCGACAAGCCGTTGCGTAATTTCAAACCGATCTGCTTGCCGTCCATGATGATTTCCCTATCGAGTGCCGATCCCCGTGGCCGGCATCTTTCAAATGTTGAAAGATGATATATGGAAATCAATGGACTGTCGATCAATAATCGATTAATAGTGCTTTGTCATGTGGATAGTGGTTCTTAAGCTTCGATATCGAGGGTCTGACCCTCGTCCGACAGGGGCACGACATCCGGGGAGTCGCCGGTCGTGTCGGCGCCGTCATCTGCCGGCGCGGCGGCATTGATGACAGGCGGGTGCTGCAGCGCCGTGATATCGGCGGTGATTTTTTCGATGTACTGCTTGGCCTTCAAAAGGTCGAGGCTGAAATACTCCCCTTCCTTGCGCAGTTCCGGCTTCAGGACGACCGTGAAAGTCTTGGCGTTGTTGAGAATAAGGCGCGTGTCGGAAATGAATTTCGCCTTTTCGGCTGCCGTTATTGGCGCGCCGTCGTTATACGCCTTCACGTAGTCTGCTGTGGCGGAGGCGAGTTCCTTGACGCTGTAAGACAGTGCGCGCACACTCTGCTTCGCCGTCATTTTGGTGTCGTCGGAATTACGTTCGTTTTTGTAAAGGCGGTATGCATCGCGCGTGAATGCCAGTTTCGCCTCGGCCGACGCCTTGCTCTTTTCGCCGTCGCTGAGGGCGGAGGATTTCAGCGCGCTCAGAAGCCCCGTTTCCTTGATGCGCGCGCTTTTCAGGAAGCCGAATTGCATGGCATCGGGGATCGCGCCGCCGATCTTGCTGAGCGTGATGTCAAAGCTTCCGCCGACCTTGTACTTGTACTTGGCCTGGAATGCAGCAACAGCAGGATTGTTGGTGTTGATCGCCATATCGTTTTGCGCTTACCTTTCTGGCAGCAATCGTCGGAATTCTGTCCTTATTCTATAGTATCGACCTTCAGTTAATATTTTGTTAAGTTTCGGTATATGCGCTACGGAACGAAACCGCCCTTTTGGGCGTTTTAAAAGAG
>JADYYV010000025.1 GCA_020853455.1 Alphaproteobacteria bacterium
GCTTTTTGTCGATATCACTTCCGCCTTGAGGGGCGTAAAAAATGCGGATGGCAGCGAAAAGCCCTTGGGGCGAACCCTTGCAGCGATCGTCGATGAATTCAAGCGCGGGCAGGAGGCGGAAAATAACCTGAGCCTGATGCCGAAGAATGCGCAAACCGGCGTCGATACCTTTTATGCGACACCGCGCCAGGTCTTGCGCGTTGCCGACAAGGATTATTTCAATCTTGATTTTACCGTTGCGGCCGAACGCGTCGAACCCAAGCCTGTCGCATGGGTGCGCCATGAATACCGCAATCTGGGCGTGGTTCTGGAACAAATGTCCCAGTCCGGCCAGCCGGGGCGCGTCGATGCGCTTGTGGCGCTGTCCAGCCTGCGCACGATGAACCGCCACGAAGGTCAATACGTCTCCGATGTCCGCAACAAGGTTAAAAACGACGGCGAAGAGAACAAGGCGTATAAAGAGTCGCGCAAGCGCCTGCAACAGGCGGTTGCGAAACTGCTGGTTAATGAAAAAGTCGGCTATGGCATGCAATCCAGCCTCGAGCGCTGGCAAAAACCCGTATTCGACTATGCCAAGCGCTTTGAGCGTATTTCCGAAGGCCCGAGCCTGATTGCGCGCGCTTTCCATGCGGCGGCATCGTTCTTTACCGAACACATGCTGCCCAAGGCGCTGCACGCGTCGCCGGAAATGCAGGTGCAGACACAAAAATTTTTCGAGCCGAAACGAAATCCCTGACCGGCTTTATATCTGCATAAAAAAACAGGGCATATGTGATATGCCCTGTTTTTTATTGTGCTGATGCGTAACCTTACGGCGTGAACGGTTTCGCCTTCGGGCCTTGCGGCAGGTCGGCTGCGCGCGATGCTTTCAGCTGCGCGGGCGACAGTTTGTCCTCGATCGCCTTCGCCACTTCCGGCATGTCATAGATACGCGCAAGGGCGAGGGGGCTGAGGAAGTCCTGGAAACGGAACTCATCGACTTCCGCGCCGCGCGAAATCAGCAGCTTGGCGGCGTCTTCCTGCTTGTTCATGATCGCGAAGATCACCAGAGGGTTGCGGTAGCCTGAATAGAGGTTGGGATCGAGCCCGCGATCGAGCGCTTTTTCCAGTGTCGCCGTGTCGCCGCGCAAAATTGCTGCGTAACCGATATTTCCGACGCCGCCTTCCGCGCCGTCCTTGCCATCCACCCAGCGCGTGAAGTTGATGTCGGCACCCTTGGCATACAGCGCAAAAGCCTTGTCAAATTCGCCCGCAAAGGCCGCCTTGGCGGCTGCGTTGTTGTCGATCGCTTTGAAGATCGGCGTAAAAAGACCCATGATTTTGCTCCTTAATTTGAATTCATTGTGGGGTACTATAGCACAGTTAGCCATAAAGTCAATATTTTATGTCTTTTGGGCGCAATTTTTTGACCCCCTAGCTAAATAGGGCGGCGGTGCTATAAACAAACATCCAAATTTTCACAGGGAGATTTCTTATGGGGCAGCCTCAAATGAAACCGCAAGACCAGTCCGGATTGGTGAACCACAACGTCCGCGTACATCCTGAAAAGGACCTGCTGCAGAAGAAAGACCAGCTGGCCTGGAAAATGGCCGAAGTGGCATCCGACAGCGTCGGCGTTGATGCCGATACGACTGACATGATCATTAACCGCATCATCGATAACGCATCGGTGGCGCTGGCCTCCGTCAATCGCGGCCCCGTGACCACGGCGCGCGCGCAGGCGCTCGATCATGCCCGCAGCGGCAAGCGCGGCGCGACCATTTTCGGCGTGTCGTCGAAAAAGCAGTTCAGCGCGGAATGGGCGACATGGGCGAACGGCACTGCGGTGCGCGAGCTTGATTTCCATGACACTTTCCTCGCGGCCGATTATTCCCACCCGGCCGACAACATTCCCGCGATCCTTGCGGTTGCGCAACAGACCGGCAAAGACGGCGCGGCGCTGCTGCGCGGCCTTGCGACGGGTTACGAGCTGCATGTGAATCTTGTGAAGGCGATCTGCCTGCACAAACATAAAATCGATCATATCGCCCATCTGGCGCCTGCGGCCGCTGCCGGCATCGGCACGCTCATGGGTCTTGATACCGACACGATTTACCAGTCCATTCAGCAGGCGCTGCATGTTTCCTGCACCACGCGCCAGTCGCGCAAGGGGCAGATCTCCAGCTGGAAGGCTTTCGCGCCCGCACATGCCGGCAAGCTGGCTGTCGAGGCGGTCGACCGCTGCATGCGCGGAGAAGGCGCGCCCAGCCCGATTTACGAGGGTGAAGACAGCGTGATTGCATGGATGCTGGATGGCAAAGACGCAAATTACAACGTGCCGCTGCCCGGCAAGGGCCAGCCCAAACGCGCGATCCTTGAAACCTACACCAAGGAACATTCGGCGGAATACCAGAGCCAGGCGCTTATCGACCTGGCGGCGCGCATGGGCAAGAAAATCACCGACTGGAGCCGCGTGAAGGATGTGCTGATCCATACCTCGCACCACACCCATTACGTCATCGGCACCGGCGCGAACGACCCGCAGAAAATGGATCCGACGGCGAGCCGCGAAACGCTCGACCATTCGATCATGTATATCTTCGCGGTCGCGCTGCAGGACGGCACATGGCACCATGTGAAATCCTATGATCCCGCCCGCGCGCAACGCCCCGATACAGTGGCGCTATGGCAGAAAATCCGCACGGTCGAGGACAAGGAATGGACCGCGCGTTACCACTCGCCCGACCCGAACGTGAAAGCGTTCGGCGGCAAGGTGGAAATCACGCTGGATGACGGCACGAAGATCGTCGATGAACTGGGTGTCGCCAATGCGCATCCGTTCGGCGCGAAGCCTTTCACACGCCCAGATTACATCCGCAAATTCATGACGCTCACCGAAGGCATCGTGGACGCGGCGGAACAAAAGCGCTTCCTCGACACCGTTCAGAAACTGCCGAACCTGTCGGCAGATGACCTGTTCGGGCTGAACGTCGAAATTCCGGAAGCGAATCTGCTTGTGGGCAAAAAGGGACTGTTCTAAGTCTCGACTACGTTTACGCGACAATAACAAAAAGCGCCCTCACGAACGTGAGGGCGCTTTTTTATAAATTTTATCAGCGCATGTTTTTGCGGGGCGCTTCGCGGGCCACACCGAAAATATGTGCCAGCATGCTCAGGAAAGAAGTGTCTGCCGCCGGCTGCGGTGCGCGGCGGGGAGACGAAGCGGGGCGTCTGGTGGATAGCTTGGCAGGGGAGCGCGCCTTGCGTGATGCGCTGCGTTTGGGCGCGCCGCTTGCTTTCTTGATCGCCTTTGCTGCCGCCGGTTTTTTAGCCACAGATTTAGCCATAGATGAAGTCCCCCGTTGTTTCGTGTTTAGCCTATTCTAACCACAGGTGGTTTATATTATGTTAACGTCGTAATTTTCTTTGAAATCAGCTGCCTGAACCCAAGCTTGTGCCGCACTTGGCAGTCCTGTAATGAATAGATATGTCCAACCAGCCAATCCGGTCCTGAAAAAATGCTCTTCGCAAAAAAACATGCCGCCGATAAACGTGCGGAATTCGCCAAAGCCCTCAAATCCGGCAAGCTGCTGCGCTTTCCGGGGGCGATGAATCCGCTGACGGCGATGATGATCGAGCAAAAGGGCTTTGATGGAATTTATATCTCGGGCGCTGTGCTGTCCGCCGATCTGGGCCTGCCGGATATCGGGCTGACCACGCTTTCCGAAGTTGCGGGTCGCGGCCACCAGATCGCGCGCGTGACCGAACTGCCCAGCATCATCGACATCGATACCGGCTTCGGCGAACCCATGAGCGCCGCGCGCACCGTGCAGGTAATGGAAGAACATGGGATTGCCGGTTGCCATCTGGAAGATCAGGAAAACCCCAAGCGTTGTGGCCATCTGGATAACAAATCCGTACTGCCAGCAGCCGATGTCGTGAAAAAAATCGCTGCAGCTGCGAAGGCAAAACGCGACCCCAATTTCATCCTGATCGCCCGTACCGATGCGCGCGCATCCGAAGGCTTGGAAAAAGCCATCGACCGCGCCAAAGCCTACGTGGATGCGGGCGCGGACATGATTTTCCCCGAGGCGATGGCAGACGAATCCGAGTTCGAAGCGATGCGCAAGGCATTGAAAGTGCCGCTGCTCGCAAATATGACCGAATTCGGCAAATCGAAACTGCTGACAACGGCGCAGCTGGAAAAGCTGGGCTATAATCTTGTGATCTATCCAGTCACGACCCTGCGCCTGGCGATGGGTGCGATTGATCGCGGGCTGGATGTGATTAAAAAAGAAGGCACGCAGGAAAGCCTGCTGGATATCATGCAGCACCGCAAAGATCTGTATGCGCTGCTGCGGTACGAGGATTACAATTCCTTCGACCAGAACATCTTCAATTTCACGATCAAGAAGTAATCTGGGAAGGCTAGACGTTGATATCGATCTGGTTGCCGCGCACGGCGTCGGCCAGGATGATATCGGCCAGCTTTTCAATAGGCTTTTCAAGCTTTGGCGCATGCGTGGCGGAGGCGAGGGGCTGGGACGCCGCGTATGATGCTGCCGAGA
>JADYYV010000026.1 GCA_020853455.1 Alphaproteobacteria bacterium
AGCCCTTGGGCATGCAGCGCCTGCGTGTCGTCGGCGAGTTGTTTGAGGAGGGGATGGGTCATTTTTGTTCTCTTTATTATTGTTCAGAAATGTAGCATGGCGGGCATAAGCCCCCAAGTGTCAGAATATTTACATAAAAAATAGCCACTGCAATTCATGCCTTTACAAAAACCGGTGAAAACGGAATTCTAGGCCATGGAAAACGCAAAAAAAACCGCCCCCGAAAATGACCCGCTCGCCCGCGCGAAGGCGCTGATCCGCGAAGGGAAGTATGATGTCGCCGAAATCATGCTGTCGGAGGCGCTGGCCACGCATAAAACCGGCGACGCATACCGCAACCTGGCGCTGATCTTCCGCGCGCGCGGCAACACCGACCAGGCGGCGGCGTTTCTTGACGAAGCGCTGGCGCTCGATGAAAACGACGATGCCGCGCTTGCGCTGATGGGCGAGCTTTATTTCGACGAAGGCGACGCGGCGCAGGCGATCGGCCATTACGTGCTGGCGATTGCCAAAAATCCCGCGCAGCTGGCGTATAAGCAGCGCTTTCTTGAACTGGCGGGATCTGCCGGTTTTCACAAATATAACGATATGATCGCCGATGCCCTGCGCGCCTGCCTTGAAACGCCCGGCCTCGATGGTTCGCGCGCGCAAATTCTGTGGTACACGCTGCTGACCAGCGATCCGGAATTCAAGCAGATATATAAATTCTCCAACAGCGGCAGCTACGTCACCTTCAACCGCAAGCCGTTCGACAAGGCGGAGGATCTAAGCCCGCTGCTGTCGCCGTTCTTCCTCGAAGGCCTGAAAAAAATCACCGTCTATCATCCGGTGTTCGAAGCGTTCCTGACGCATCTGCGCCAGCGCCTTGCCGAAGACATGGGCTCGCAAAAGCCTAAATTCACGCATGAACAGTTTGCCGCGCTGGCGGGGGCGCTGGCCGTCTATGCGTTTAACGTCGAATACATTTTCGACACCACGGCGGATGAAGACGCGCTGGCCGCAAAACTGCGCGCGCGCCTTGAAACTGACGATGCCGCCGCGAAAGATGCCGCGGCAGTCGCGCTGTTCGGCTGCTATGCGTCGCTCGATACGCTCGAAAACGCCGCCAAAATTTACGAACTGCACAAATCGGGCGCGATTGCCGATGTCGTGAAGCTGCAGGTCGCCGAACAAGCCGAACTGCTGCGCCTGCGCGACGGCGTGACGGCGCTCACCGAGATTTCCGGCGGCGTGTCGGGCGCTGTGCGCGACCAGTACGAGGAATTCCCCTATCCCAGATGGAAATTCTACAGCAAGCTTTTGGTCGATGAATCCGTCGAAGGCGTCTTGCGCGGCAGGAAGGCGAAAATCCTCGTCGCCGGCTGCGGCACGGGGCGCGAGGCGATCCAGCTGGCGGCCGCGCTGCCCGATTCATCCGTCCTCGCCGTCGATCTCAGCCGCATGAGCCTTGCCTATGCGCAAAAGCGCGGGCAGGAGGAGGGGATCGGCAATATCGACTTCAGGCAGGCCGATATCCTGAAGCTGGACGCAAGCCAGGGGCCGTTCGATTACGTGTCGTCGTCGGGCGTGCTGCACCACATGGAAAAACCCATCGACGGCTGGCGCGTGCTGACCGGCCTTTTGAAGCAGGACGGGTTGATGCGCATCGCGCTTTACAGCAAGACCGCCCGCCGCCATTTGAAAACCGCGCAGGACGCCGTGAAAAAAAGCGGCTTCGCGTCGGATGCCGCCGGCATGCGCCAGTTCCGCCGCGCAACGCCGCAACTGCTCGACCGGCAGGTCGCGCAGGATATCGGCAACCGCCCCGATTCATACCACCTGTCGATGTACCGCGATTTGCTGTTCCATGTGCAGGAACATTGCTTCGATATTCCCGGCATCAAAGCCGCGCTCGATACGCTGGGCCTTGAATTCGTCAAGTTCGGCGTGCCGGACGGGCTGATGGCGCTCTATGCCCGCAAATTCCCGAACGACCGGGAAGGCCGCAACCTCGACAACTGGCACAGGTTCGAGCAGGAAAACCCCGACGCCTTCACGCATATGTATCATTTCTGGTGCCGCAAAAAGGCCTGATGCCCCGCGGGCTGCGCTAGTTTTCTTCGGGCGTGAAACGCGCGCCGACATGCCGCGCGCCTTTTTTCTCCGCCAGTTTCACCTGCTTGTGCCGCTCCGCCGATCGTTGTTTCTTGTCGTCGCTGGTTTTGTCGTGGCAGTTGGGGCAGGCGACGCCTTCGATATATTTCGGGCTCTTGCGATCCGCATCGCCGACCGGGTGGCGGCAGGACGGGCACAGTCCGTATGATCCCTGTTCCAGCCCGTGCTTGACCGACACGCGCTGGTCGAACACGAAACATTCGCCTTCCCACAGGCTTTTGTCGGCGGGCGTTTCCTCGAGGTATTTCAAAATCCCGCCCTTCAGGTGATAGACTTTTTCAAACCCCATCGCCTTCATGTAGGACGACGCTTTTTCGCAGCGGATGCCGCCGGTGCAGAACATGGCGACCGATTTGTTTTTCTTCGGGTCCAGCGTTTTCTGCACATAGTCCGGAAACTCCGAAAAGCTTTCGGTATCGGGGTTGACCGCGTTTTTGAACGTGCCGATACGCACTTCGTAATCGTTGCGCGTGTCGATCACGACGGTGTCGGGGTCGCTGATGACCTTGTCCCATTCGGCGGGCGACAGGTATTCGCCCACCGCCTTGTTCGGGTCGACGCCCGCCACGCCCATCGTCACGATTTCTTTCTTGATGCGCACCTTCATGCGGTGGAACGGCTGTCCGGACGCGGCGGATTCCTTGTGCTCCAGATCCCCCAGCCCCTTCACCTTGCGGATGGCGCGCAGGACCTTGTCGATGCCGCTGCTGCTGCCTGCGATCGTGCCGTTAATGCCTTCCTGCGCGATCAGCAGCGTGCCGCAGACGTTATTGTCGTCGCAAATTTTTTGCAGATGTTCCTTCAGCGCCTTCAAATCGGAAAGCGGCGCGAATTTATACAATGCGGCGACAAGAAATCCGGCCATGTGAATTACAGCGGCCCTTTGGATTTTTCTTTTTTACCGGGCAGGGCGATCACGTCGAACAGGCATCGCGTGATATTGGACGATCCGGGCGATCCGCCTTCGGTCGCCATGATGCGGTCGCCTTTTTCGGGGCGCGTGCTGGAGCACAGCTTGTAAATTTGCCGTTCGTTCGCCTCGACCGACTTGTTGCAGTGGCTGTCGCTCGGCGCGTCCTTGGCATGCGGGCGGCGGGCGGCGATGGTGACGGAAATATGCGTTTCGCTGACCGTCATCTGCGTCGGCGTGCCGTCGGCATAGGGTGATTTTTCGACGAGCTTGAGGTAGTTGACCGTGCCGGTGATTTCACAGCTGTTGTCGCGGCTGGCGGATGCCTGCATCAGCAGCGGCGTATCGGCATGAGACGCGTTCAATACGCCGCATAGCAAGCCTGCGACGGCAAAAAACTTTAATCTGGTATAAAACTTCGCCACTCGTTTCCCTTTGCCCTTACTAATAATATTACCGATAAATGATTACTATTCCATTAGTTATAAAAACCCTTATTTAACAATGGTCTGTCGGGTAGTTTACACTCGCCGGGCATCAACCGGCACGACGTTTTTGCATCGCGCAAGACCGCCGCCGCCGTTTTTCGCGCATAAAAAAAGCCGCCGTCGCGGCAGCTTTTTGTGGCGCTTTCGAAAGGGTGAACATCCCGCTCACACTTCTTGAGCCTGAATAAATTGTCTCAACTTTGACCTCAGGATTCAACGTAATTTATTGTTACAACGCGTTTGTGACAGGCCTTTGCCGCGCGAAATGAAACGCTTGCGCCTGTAAAAATTTTTTCAAAATCGCAGCCGCGATAACGCGAATGTTACGTTTGCGACAGGCAAAAATGCGCATTTACGCACGAATAGCGACGAATCAAGTATTCTTCCTCCTCCTCACGCGGGAGGGAGCAAATGCAAAAACGCCGCAGGATTTTCTCCTGCGGCGTTTTTATATTCGCGTGGTGGCTTATTAAGCCGCTTCGCCCAGCGCCAGTTCGTGCTGTTTCAGGTCGACCGACACCAGCTGCGACACGCCGCGTTCCGACATGGTCACGCCGTAGAGGCGGTCCATGCGGGCCATGGTCATGCGATGGTGGGTGATGACGACGAAACGGGTCGCGCATTCCTTCACCAGGTCTTCCAGCAGCGTGCAGTAACGGTCGACGTTGCTTTCGTCCAGCGGGGCGTCAACCTCGTCCAGCACGCAGATGGGCGCGGGGTTGGTGAGGAACATCGCGAAGATCAGCGCGATGGAAGTCAGCGTCTGTTCCCCGCCCGAGAGGAGCGACAGCACGGCGTTTTTCTTGCCGGGCGGCTGCGCGTAAATCTCGAGGCCGGATTCAAGGGGGTCATCCGCTTCCACCAGTTTCAGGTAAGCGGAGCCGCCGTTGAACAGGCGCGTGAACAATTTTTGGAAGTGCGTGTTGACGACGTCGAACGCGGAAAGCAGGCGGGTGCGCGCTTCCTTGTTGAGGCCGTTGATGCCTTCGCGCAGTTTTTCGATCGCGGCGACCAGGTCGTCGCGTTCCGTCTGCATGCCGTTCATGGTGTCGGAAATTTCCTGCGATTCCACTTCGGCGCGCAGGTTGACGGGGCCCATATTGTCGCGTTCGCGCAACAGGCGCTCCAGCTTGCCCTGCCAGCTGCCGATATCGCCAAGCTCGGCGACGACAAGTTCCAGCTTCGCCACCAGTTCTTCGGGCGTGCAGGTGAATTTTTCGAAGATGGTCGCTTCGATGCCGGTTGCGGTGTGCTGCGTCGTGTTCACGCTCGCTTGCGCCATCGCGCGGGCTTCTTTCGCATCCGACAGCGCCGATTCCACCGCGCGGAGTTCGCGGGAGAGGTCGTTCGCGTTGGTTTCCGAAGAAATCAGGATGTCGGCCGCTTCCTGACGCTTCGCTTCGGCGTCCGCGATATGCGACATCAGGCTTTGTTTTTCCGCTTCGATCTGCGCGGGGCGTTCGGCCAGACGGTCGAGCACTTCCTGCGCCTGCGCGATGCGGTCTTCCAGTTCCAGCAGGCGGAGGGCGACGCGTTCGATGCGGCCGTTCCAGCCGGCGATGTCGCTGGCGATCTGCGAAATGCGGCGGTTGCGGTTTTCGCCTTCGCGGCGGATTTCCGAATGCGCGGCCTGGCTGTCGGCGAGCAGCTGGCGGTTTTCGCTCAAGCTCACTTTCAGGGCGGCAACGCGTTCGCGCGCCTCTGCCGTGTCGGGCAGGGTGGCGTGGGTTTCGCGCACCTCGGTCAGCTGCGTGGAAACGACGTCGATTTCCTGCGCGGCGTTTTCGATCGAGCTTGCAAGACCGGCCAGTTTCGCGGTCACTTCGGACAGCTGGTTGGTCAGCACAGAGTGGCGGCGGCGCAGGCCGTTCAGCTGTTCTTCCGACTGGCGCGACTGTTGGCGGGCAGCGCCAACAGCATCAGCCGCTGTGTGGCGCGCCTGTTTCGCGGTGTCGGCCGCGGTGCGCGCGTCATCGACCTGAACCTGAACGGTCAGGATTTGCGCATCGAGGTCGGCCAGGCGGTTTTTCTGTTCAAGGCGGATAGCGGCCGCGTTTTCGGCATCCGCCGAAACGGTGAGGCCGTCCCAGCGCCATGCGCCGCCGTCGAGCGTGACGAGGCACTGGCCGGGCTGCAGGTCGGCCATCAGGCCTTCTGCTTCTTCCGCCGTATCGACGATGCCGATCTGCGACAGGATGCGCGACAGCGCATGCGGGCCGCGCACATATTGCGTCAGCGGTTTTGCCGAACCGGGCAGGGCGGGGACGGTTGCGTATTCGGGCAGTTCGCGCCAGAAAATGGGCGCGTCGCCGTCGAGTGCCGCCTGCAGGTCGTCGCCGAGAGCAACAGCCAGCGCTTTTTCAAGACCCGCATCGACGTTCAGCAGGTCGATAACCGGCTGGAAGCCTTCCTGCTGGTTGCGCAGGATGCGGCGCAGGGCTTCTGCCTCCGCCGTCAGCTGCGAGAACAGGCGCTGCACGGTTTGCAGGGCTTCGTTGGTTTCCTGCGCGCGTGCATCGGCAGCGGCGCGTTCGGATTCAGCGGTATCCAGCGCGGTGGTTGCGGACGCATAGGTCTGCTCCGCCGTGATGATCTGCAGCTGGATATCGTCCATTTCGGCGCGCGCAGGTGTGGCGGCGATCAGGTCGTTATGCATCTTTTCCAGCGACTCTTTGCGCTGCTGCAATTGCGTCAGGCGGCGTTCAAGATCGTTGATCTGGCGTTCCACCGAATGGCGCTGCGCGTCTTGCGAGGCGACTTCTTCGGTCAGCACGGTCAGTTCGTTTTCGATTTTTTCGACCGCACCTTGCGCTTCTTCCTTGGTGATGCGCGCGGTTTCTTCGCGGCCGGACTGGTTTTCCGCTTCGGATTCCAGTTTCGCGTTTTCTTCGGTCAGGCGGGCGACGGTTTCGACCGCTTCGGCGCTTTGCAGGTTTTCATGCGACACGTCGGCGCTGAACTGCGCGATGAGGCTTTCCGATTTCGTGCGTTCTTCCTGCACCTGGCGCTCTTCGCTTTCGAGTCCGCCATAGGCGAGCTTCAGGCGTTGCAGGGCGGCGGCGGCCTCCGCTTCGCTCTGGCGCAGCTGCGGCAGGGATGCGGCGGCTTCGGTCTGTTGCGTGGTCAGTTCGGTCACGACCAGCATGCGGTCGCGCACGGAATTTTCAGCCGTTTCAAACGCGGCAAGCGCGGCGGTGACGGCGGTCTGGCTTTCCTGGAATTTCAGGTACAGCAAGGATCCTTCGGCGGTCTGGATATGGCCGGACAGGTTGCGGTAACGCGACGCCTGGCGCGCCTGTTTCTTCAGGCCTTCCAGCTGCACGTTCATCGCGCCCAGCACGTCTTCGACGCGGAGCAGGTTGGTTTCGGCGGCCTTCAGTTTCAGCTCCGCCTCGTGACGGCGTGCGTGCAGGCCCGAAATGCCGGCCGCTTCCTCCAGCACCATGCGGCGCTGGGTGGGTTTCGCGTTGATCATGTCGGCGACGCGGCCCTGCGACACGAGCGCGGGGGAGTGCGAACCGATGGAGCTGTCGGCGAACAGCAGCTGGACATCGCGCATACGCACGGTCTTGCCGTTGACCTTGTAGGTGGAGCCCACATCGCGCTCGATCTTGCGCGAGACTTCGAGCTCGTCGCTGTCATTGATCTCGGCGGGCGCGGTGCGGTCGCGGTTGTCGAGGTACAGGATGACTTCGGCGGTGTTGCGCGGCGGGCGCTGTTCGGTGCCGTTGAAGATCACGTCTTCCATGCCGGCGGAGCGCATGCGTTTGGGCGAGTTTTCGCCCATCGCCCAGCGCAGGGCCTCCATGATGTTCGATTTGCCGCAGCCGTTGGGGCCGACGATGCCGGTCAGGCCCGCGCCGATATCGAATTCGGTCGGCTCGACGAAGGATTTAAAACCGGTGAGGCGGAGTTTCTTGAACTGTACCATCTGGATTATTTACCCTTCTTTTTGAGGAGTTTTTCGACGATATCGTCGAAATCCTCGGGGTTCTTGTCGCCTTCCATCTGCTCGGCGCCGTTATTGAAGACGAAAGTGGGGGTCGCCTTGATTTTGTATTTCTGCTGGCCTTCCTGCATGCCGGACAGCAGGAACTGCTGCAGCTGCGGGTTGGAAACGCAGGTGTCGATATAGGCGGGTTCCATGCCGGCCAGCGCCCCCAGCTGCTTCAGGCCGACCAGCGGGTCGCTGCCCTTGATCCAGCTGCTCTGCTGCTTGAAGATCACTTCCACCAGCTGGAAATAGCGCGAACGGTCGGTGCAGCGCGCCATCATCGCCGCCTTCAGCGCATGGGTATCGAGCGGGTAGTCGCGGAAGATCAGGCGCAGCTTGCCGGTGTCGATCAGGCGCTGCTTGACCACAGGCAGGATGTCGTTGTGGAAACGCGCGCAATGCGGGCAGGTCATCGACGCATATTCAATGACGGTCACGGGCGCATCGACGTCGCCCAGCGAGCGTTCGGCGAGCGCGTTATCCATATCAATGTCCATCGCGGCGGAGGGGGCGAGCAGGCTGCTGCCGCCTGCCGAACCGGTCACGGTGCTGCCGCCCGTCGTGGGGGTGGCGGGCAGGGCGGGGAAGGATTCAGGCGTGAGCGAAGCGGGTGCTTTTTTCTCCGCGGTGTCTTCGGCCTTCGCGGCCTCGACCGCTTCATGGTCGCCGGACAGGGGGGCGTCATCGCCAAGCACACTGTCGGCGCTGTGTTCGGTGTCGTCGGTTTTCGCGGTTTCGGTTTTTTCAGGCTCCGGTGTCGCGGCCGGCGTTTCGGTGCCGGTGGCTGTTTCAGCGGGCTTGTCGGCGGCAGCGGGTGCGGGGGTAACAGCCGCTTCTTGCGCCTGCGGGGCGTCGGTTTTTACAACTGATGTCGTTTTCGCAACGTAGATGATGAGGCCCGTAACGGCAAACAGCACCACCAGAAAAGTGATTACTTTATTGGACATAGGTGTTCCTTCGCATTCGGTCGTTTCTTTTTATATGTAAGAATCTGCGGAGATTATATGCTCTTAATCGTGAGAAATGCAATATTGCTTCCGGCGTTATGTGCAGTTAAATGGGATTATTTTCAAGGTTTTAGGTGAGCAAAGAGGCTTAAAATCTTGTATAAGAAACGAAAATGGAATATATCACTGCTATGAAAAATAAATTCGTCAAAATGCACGGCCTCGGCAACGACTTCGCGATCTTCGACGGAAGATCGGCTGCGCTGTCTATCCTGCCGGAAAGCATTATTAAAATGGGCGACCGCCGCACCGGAATCGGGTTCGACCAGATGGTGATTATCGACCCGCCGCGCAGCCCCGGCACGGATGCTTTCCTGCGTATTTACAACAATGACGGCACCGAAGTCGGCGCCTGCGGCAATGCCACAAGATGCATCGGCAAGCTGCTGATTGATGAAACAAAAAAGCAAAAAGTGACGCTGGAAACCAGGGCGGCGAAGCTGGAAGCCGTCATGATGGGCGATGCCGTATCGGTCGATATGGGCAATGTTAATCTTGAATGGCAGCAAATACCGCTAAAGCGCGAGGAAGATACCCTTTCCGTGCCGGTGGAAGAAGGTTTGCTGGACCGTGCCGTTGCCGTGAATGTCGGCAACCCCCATGCGGTATTTTTTATGCAGAAAAACGTCGATGATTTCCCGCTGGAGAAAATGGGCCCGCGTGTG
>JADYYV010000027.1 GCA_020853455.1 Alphaproteobacteria bacterium
GGCGGCTGGTCGGACAGGGCGATCAACCTGTTCTGCCTTGCGGGCATTTCGCTGCCGCATTTCTGGTTGGGCATTCTGCTGATATCGCTGTTCGCGGTGACGCTCGGCTGGCTGCCGGCGGGGGCGTCGCTGGACGGCGAATTCATGGATGATGTGCGGGCGATGACGCTGCCGGTTGCGACGCTAGCAGTATCTGGTCTGGCGGTCTATGTGCGGCATTTGCGCGCGGCGATGGTCGATGCCCTGCGCGCCGACCATATCCGCACCGCGCGCGCCAAGGGTTGCTCGCCCCGCCGCACGGTGTGGAACCACGCTTTCAAAAACGCGCTGCCGCCCGTGCTGACCATTCTGATGCTCGACCTTGGCACGCTGTTTTCCGGCGCGCTGACGGTGGAGGCGGTGTTCGGTTTCCCCGGCATGGGCAAGCTGATGTTCGATGCGGTAATGGGAAATGATTATAACTTGGCACTTTGCGGCTTCCTGATCCTGACCTTTTTTGTGCTTCTGGCGAATTTTATGGCGGATTTCCTGTATGCCGCGCTCGACCCGCGCGTGAGCTATATGGAGGCAAAATGACTCGTTCTTTGCCGTTTGTATTTCTCCTACGATTGTGGACGCTTTGTTTTTCGGCTGGACTGATCGAGAACGCGTTGCATTTGACGTCGAACGATGTGGATTTGAGCACGAGATTTATGAGCCCGTCGTTTCAGCATTTTCTTGGCACAGACGAGTTGGGGCGTGATGTTTTTATTCGCCTTCTTTATGGCGGTCAGGTTTCATTGATCGTTTCTGGGGTTGCGGGACTGTTGGCGGCCGCCATCGGCACGACAATCGGTATGATTGCTGGATATACGGGCGGCAAGTGGGATGCGCTGCTAATGAGATATACAGATTTCGTGATTGCGTTACCTACTCTCCCGTTACTGATTATCCTATCAGCATTAGACATGTCAAAACTGGGATTTTCAGGCGGATTCAATGCCAATCTATATAAAATCATAGCTATTATCTCGTTACTAGGATGGACGACTGTTGCGCGTCTTTCACGTGCGCGCACACTTACCATCAAGGAAATGGACTTCGTGCGCGCGGCTCGGGCGCTTGGAATGTCAAATGCGCGTATATTGTTGCGCCATATTTTACCAAATCTATTCGGCACCATCGTCGTTGCAACTTCCTTGGCGATGGGCGGCTTCTTAATGACCGAGTCAACGCTCAGCTTCCTTGGCCTTGGCATCCAGCCGCCGCTGCCCAGCTGGGGGAATATGCTGACGAACGCGCAGGAAACGATCTGGGAACATGCGCGGCTGACCGTTTATCCGGGCGCGATGATTTTTGTAACCGTGCTGGCGTTCAATTTCCTTGGCGACCGGTTGCAAAACAGGCTCGACCCGAAATCCGGGAACCGGATATAAAAAACCCCGCCGGTGTTCAAACCGGCGGGGTGTTTTGATCGTTTATCCGCTTAGCTGCGGCAGCCGCAGCCGCCGCAACCGCCGCCCACGGGCGCGCAGTCTTCTTCATCGCTCTCGGCTTCGTCGGCGGCGTACTGGTCGCCGACGACAAGAACGTCATGCTGCTTTTCGGCAGCAAGGGCGGAAATGGTTGCTTTTTCTTCCGGCGATTTTTCGCCGTTCAGGAAGTTTTTCAGGAACGAGATCATGCTGCGAGACTTTCTTCTGCTTTGGAGTAATCGAGTTTCAGGTCGCGGGCGACTTCCGCCTGCGTGATTTTGCCTTTGCAGACGGTCAGGCCGTTGCGCAGGTGTTTGTTGTCCTGCAGCGCCTTCACCCAGCCCTTGTTGGCGATTTCGATGCCATAGGGAAGGACGGCGTTGTTCAGGGCATAGGCGGAGGTGCGGGGAACCGCGCCCGGCATGTTGGCGACGCAATAGTGCAGGACTCCGTCGACTTCGTAGGTCGGGTTGTCATGCGTGGTCGCTTTCGACGTTTCCGCGCAGCCGCCCTGATCGATCGCTATATCGACGATGACCGATTTCGGGCGCATCTGCTTGAGGTGAGCGCGGGTAATAAGTTTGGGCGCTAACGCGCCGGGGATCAGCACCGCGCCGATCACGAGGTCGGCTTGGGTGACATATTGGTCAACCGCATCCTGCGTCGAATAGACGATATTCGCGCGGGAACCGAACAGGTCTTCGAGGTAGCGGATACGATCGAGCGATTTTTCGATGATCGTCACGCGCGCCTCAAGCCCCACCGCCATTTTCGCGGAATGGGTGCCGGCAACGCCGCCGCCGATGATGACGACTTCCGCCGCCTTCACGCCCGGCACGCCGCCCAGCAGAATGCCCGAGCCGCCATTGGCCACATGCAGGAAATATGCGCCCACATGCACGCCCATGCGTCCCGCCACTTCGGACATCGGCGCCAGCAGCGGCAAACCGCCACGGTCGGACGTCACGGTTTCATAGGCAATCGCAACCGCGCCGGAATCGATCAGGCCCTTGGCCTGTGTCGCATCTGCCGCGAGGTGCAGGTAGGTGAAAAGGATCTGGCCCTTGCGCATCATGGCGGTTTCGACGGGCTGGGGTTCTTTCACCTTCACGATCATTTCGGCCTTGTCGAACACGTCCTTGGCGGTCGCGACGATTTTCGCACCGGCCTTGACGTAATCGTCATCGGAAGCCTGAATGCCGGCGCCGGCATTGGTTTCAACGATAACCTGGTGGCCGTTGCGCACATATTCGCGCACGGAAGTCGGGGTGAGACCGACGCGGAATTCCTTGGTCTTGATCTCCTTGGGGCATCCGATGAGCATTGCTTTTTCTCCTAAGGAGCCTGATACTCGGGGCCATGACAAAGACCCCCTTCAGACTCGGGGTTGTTTGATGCGGCCATACTATAGTTATGCCCAAACCAATTCAAGTGAGCCATTATGTTAAATAAAATCATCGAGATGTTCTCGCCCAAATCCCCGACCCAGAAGCTGATCGACCATGAAGCGCAGTTTGTGGCGAAAAACTACCACCCCCTGCCGGTCGTCCTGAACCGCGGCGAGGGTTGCTACCTGTGGGATCACGAGGGCAAGAAGTACCTCGACATGATGAGCGCCTATTCCGCCGTCAGTTGCGGCCATTCGCACCCCCGCATCGTGAAGGCGCTGACCGATCAGGTAAACAAGCTCGCGATGTGCAGCCGCGCATACCACACCAACACCCTTGGCCCGTTCGTCGAGAAACTGGTGCAGGTCACCGGCCTTGATGAAGTGCTGCCGATGAACACAGGCGCGGAAGCCGTCGAAACCGCCGTGAAGGCCGCGCGCCAGTGGGGCTATGTCGTCAAGAAAATCCCCGAAAACCAGGCGGAGATCATCGTCGCGGAAGGCAACTTCCACGGCCGCACCACGACCGTTATCAGTTTTTCGACCGAAGCCGATTACCGCAAGAATTTCGGCCCCTTCACCCCCGGCTTCAAGGCTGTGCCGTTCGACGACCTGAAGGCCATCGAAGCCGCGATCACGCCCAACACCGCCGCCATCCTGTTTGAACCCATCCAGGGCGAAGCGGGCATCAAGACGCCGCATGACGGCTTCCTGCAGGGCCTGCGCAAGCTGTGCGACGAGAAAAACGTGCTGCTGATTTTGGACGAAGTGCAATCCGGCCTTGGCCGCACCGGCAAGATGTTCTGCTTCCAGCATGAAAACGTGCTGCCCGATGTGCTGATCCTTGGCAAAGCGCTGGGCGGCGGGCTGCTGCCCGTTTCCGCCATCGTCGGCAAAAAGGCCGTGATGGAATTGTTCAAGCCAGGCAGCCACGGCTCGACCTTTGGCGGCAACCCGCTGGCGGCGGCTGTCGGCCTCGAAGCTTTGAAAGTTCTCGAAGAAGAAGGCATGGTACAAAACAGCGCCATTCTGGGCGCATATATGCAGGAACAGCTGCGCGGCATCAACAGCCCGCTGGTGACCGGTGTGCGCGGCCGCGGATTGTGGATCGGCATGGATTTCGACCCCGCGCGCGTGACCGCCCGCAAGGTCTGCGAAAAGCTGATGGAAAAAGGGATTCTTTCCAAAGACACGCATCATACCGTCGTGCGTTTCGCCCCGCCGCTGACCATCACACGGGAACAGATCGACTGGGCGCTGGAACAGGTGCGCGCCGTGATCCGCGAGCTGGAAGGCAAGAACGGCTGATAATTTTATTTAAGGTTTCGGCGCGAAGCGCGGCTTGGGCGCGGGTTTTGCCGCGACTGCCGTTTTCACATCGTCATTCGCGTTTTTAAATGCGGGCCCGATCGTTTTCGTGGCCAGCGTGGACGGCGTTTCAACAGGCGCAGGCACATCCGGCTTTTTCGGCGCGGTGACATCCAGCGTCGCAGGCTTCATCCGCGCTGCGGTGAATTTTGCAGCCACGCCACCCAGCACAAACGCGCCGCCCGCCAGCAACATGGTGCTGGGCGCGGCAGTCATGAAGGCGGCGGTGCCGATCAGCGCAAGCCCGCCGATAATGCCGCTGTCGCCAAGGCCGTCGATGAAGGTTTTCGGCGTTTCGGATTTTCGGGGCGGCGTCAGTTTTTGCGCAAAGTTGCGGAGTTTTTCACCGGCGGATTTCAGCGGATTCTTCATGGCTGCCCCATAAGTCGCGCATTTCAATCAGATAGCCAATCATGGGCGCGGCTTTCGCCGCTGTCAATTGCGCGCCTTATGGCAAGTCGTCGCAACGCTTTCTCAACCAATTTGCCTTAACGTGAGAATGAACGAGGGAGAAACCGCATGCTCTATGCCATCAACGACCTGCTGCAGAAAATGGGCGCACCCGAGGCGAGGGAGCGCGGGCGAATCGAATGGCATTATTTTGACGCGGTGAAAAAGAACCTGGAAGGTTTCGCGGAAATCCGTTTTGAAGCGGGCGGCGAACGCCTGGTCGCCGAGATGAAACAGATCAAGAAAAATTACGAAGACGACGCGGGCAAACTGCACCCCGTTTACACCGAGAGTTTTTATCTGTACGCGGAGCGCACGGCGCGCGCGGGATACTATCGCGTCACCAAAATCTCGCTGGATGGCGAAGACTATAACAATCCGCAAAAAGGCGTGGTGGAACTGGGATTATCCGTGTTCCATGCCCGCGCGCTGGATATTTCCATCCGCATGATGGAGCAGGTTTTCAACAAGCAGGACATCCTGGAACCCGTCATCGATCCGATGCCGAAATTCCGCGACCTGTTCGCGTCGCAAAAACCGGCGCAGGCGCCTGTGCCGCCGCTGAAACGCGAGGAGTGGGGCGTCGTCATCCCCTTCCGCCCGCGCAACCATTTGCACGCAAACGCAAGCTGACGCTTTACGCGCCCGCGACCGTCATTTTCGCGATGCGCAGCGTCGGCGTATCGACGCCGTATTTAAAAACCAGATCATTCGCAGCTTCAAGATCCAGCCACATTTGCAGGATATTACCCGCAATAGTCATTTCGGCGACCGGATAAGTGATCTGGCCTTTTTCGATCCAGAAACCGCGCGCGCCGCGGCTGTAATCGCCCGTCACGGGGTTTGCGCCCGAACCCATCAGCTGCGTGACAAAAAATCCTTCGTCGATATCCTTGATCAGTTCCTCGACCGATTTCTTTCCTGCCTGCATATAAAAATTCGCGGCGCGCGGGCTGGGCGGCGAGGATGCGCTGCGGGCGGCGTTGCCCGTCGTTTTGAGGCCGAGCTGTTTTGCCGATGACGTATCCAGCAGCCAGCCGGTCAGCACGCCGTTGTCGATGATGCTGCGTTTTTGCGGCGCAACGCCTTCGCCGTCGAACGGATGCGAGCGCGCGCCGCGTTTCAGGAACGGATCGTCAATGACCGAAATATTCGCCGGAAAAATCTGTTTGCCCATCGAATCTTTCAGGAACGTCGTGCCGCGCGCAACCGCGCTGCCGCTGATCGCGCCCGCCAGCGACCCGATCACGCCGCCCGCCGTGCGGCGGTCGAAGACGACAGGCATGGTTTTCGTCGGCCCCTTGCGCGGGTTCAGCGCCTGCACCGCGCGTTCCGCCGCCTTGCGCCCGATCGATACGGGATCCGCAAGGTCGGCAAGATACGCCGCGGAATCGAAATCGTAATCGGTTTCCATGCCGGTATCTTCGCCGGCGATCACGGATACCGACAGGCTGAAACCCGATGCCGAATAACCGCCGACGAAACCGTTGGTCGCCGCGTAATACGACGTTTCCTTCGATACGCCGCATTCCGCGCCGTCGGAATTGGTGATGCCCCTGACGTCCAGCGCCGCGTTCTCGGCGGCGTCGGCCATTTCGGTCATTTTCTCGACGCTCAGATCGGTTGCGTCGTACAGGTCAAGATCGGGAAAGCTTTTGGCGATATCCGCCGGGTCGGCAAGACCGGCATATTTATCTTCGGGCACCATGCGCGCCATGGCGACGGCCCGTTCCGCCATTTGCTGCAAAGCCTCGGGCGAGCGGTCGGAAGATGACACGATCGCCTGTTTGCCGCCCACCAGCACGCGCAGGCCGATTTCCGCTTCTTCGGACCGCACCAGCGATTCCGGCTCCCCGTTGCGCCGCGTGACGGAGACGGACGCGCTGTCCGACAGCACTGCATCGGCATCGGTCGCGCCTGCGGCTTTCGCTTTTTTCAGCACGTCTTGCAGCAGAGCCAGGGTTTCCGCCTGTTTTGCGTCGGCCATGATGTTTTCCTTTATTTATTTTCCGGCGGCTTCCGCGCCGGCGTTGTGCGCGGCGGGCACGAAGCGTTCCGTCTGCTGCGCGCCCTGCGGCAGTTCGATCAGTTTCAGGTTGATTTTCGGCGCTTTCGATTTGTCTTCGAATGAATCGTGGAATTTCGTCAGCACTTCGGAGAAGCGGTTGATCGCGTCGACCGGTTCCGATTCATAGATCGGGCGCTGCAGCAGCACGGCGAAGGAATCCGCGCCCAGCCGGCCGATGACGTCGCTCTGGCGGCGCATGAAGGTCATTTTTTCGGTCAGCTTCTTGAACGTCTCGGCATAGGCCTCCTCGCCCCCTGCCGTCAGTTCGGCATGGTTCGTGACGGTGATGAAGACGATCAGGCTGCGTTCGGCGTATCTGAACGAACGGTCGATGGCGGAGAGGAACAGCTGGTTGAACGCCGCCTTGCCGATCATGCCGCCCGTTGAATGCACGTTGTCTTCGCGCGCAAGATGCCGGCTGAGCGCGGTCAGGCGCTCGGCGTTTCCGATCTTGGTTTCAAGATCGACGGTCGATAGCGGCGTGTTCAGCACGTCATTCGTGCCCGCCGTGAGCGCGTCTTCGGTCGTCGCGTTTTTCGACAGCAGGATCAGGTAGGGCTTGACGGACGTGCGGATGTTTTTCCAGACGCCGATGACCACGGGGCGCGCTTCGGACAGGGGCGCCGGATCGACCATCACGCAGTCGAATTTTCCGTTTTTCAAAAGCTCGAAGGCCGCGTTTTTATTCTCCTCGGTCACCACTTTATGGCCCTTGGCCGCAAGCTTGTGCGCGATCAGCTGGTTGGTGAGAGATTCGCGGTCGATGACCAGAATGTCCATGGCGGCTTGGTTCCCCTGTTACCCTGGCGGTAATTTTAGGGGCAAGCTGGCGCGAACACCAACAAAAAGCAGGGTTTTTCCCTATTCCTTGATAACATTTGACAAACCCCCCGTAATTCCATTATTACTCATCCCACCAAGCACCCGTGCCCAAATGGCGGACTTGGTAGACGCGCAGGTTTCAGGTACCTGTGGGGTTACACCCGTGTAAGTTCGAGTCTTATTTTGGGCACCATTTTTTTAGCAAACGCCGCAAAGCTTATGCCTTGCGGCGTTTTCTTATGCGCTTCATCGCCAGCTGGGCGTTTTCCCGGAACGGATACAGCAGCATGCTGACGGGGTTCTGGTAGGGCGCTTCCGCCTTTTCCCCGCCAAGGCCAAGGGTCAGCTTTTCGTCTTTCCAGTCCGTCACGTAAAGCGAGCCGAACACCCAGTCCCACAGGCTCAGCATCGAGCTGAAATTCTTGTTGTAATGCTGGGGGTTTTCGCTGTGGTGGACCTGGTGCTGCGCCGGGCTGATGATAAAGCGTTCCAGCACCGGGCCGAAAGATATCCAGACATGCGAATGGTGCAGCACGCCCCCGAAAATACTGAGGAAGAACATCACCGCATTCGCGCCCAGAAAGGTCAGCGTGGCTTCCTTCGACGGATAAAAATGCATGAAGATAACGAGGTTGAGGCCATAGCCCAGCCCCTTGGTCGCCGATGTCAGCCAGAAATCGACCGGATGCAGCCGGTACACGGCCAGCGGCGTCATCACCTTGGCCGAATGATGCACCTTGTGGAAAGCCCACATGGCGGGCACGGCATGGGAAAGCCGGTGCAGCCAGTAATAGAAAAATTCCGCGAAAATGATGGATTGCAGGGTGAAATAGGCCATCACCAGCAGGCCGGGCTGTTCCCCCCCGGTTGCGGGCGGCAGCAGGCTGGACAGCGACATCGCAAGGCCGACGAAGTATTTGGGCGTGAAAATGCCCCAATTGAACAGCGAGATCATAAGCCCGAACAGCATGAAAGCGAAAATGCCGTCGTTCAGCGAAGAGCGGTGCGACCAGATATGGGCCGGGAACATATAATCCCACAGCCCCCTGTCCGAAAGGCTGGTATCACGCGCGGCATACCAGAAATAAAGCAGCAGCACGATCAGGTAATTGGCCGTCATGGCAGGCCAGTGCAGTCGCGATCCCGGCAGCAGCATAAACAGCGCCGCCGCCGATATGGTGACGAACAAAACGCCGAGTTTTTTAAGCGCCTCGTTTGACTGGTTTCCCGCCATCACGCCTCCTGCCCGGGTATACCCCCCGCCCTGGATACAATGGTAACCCCTTCGCGCTGAACGGGGAAGCGCGGGCTTGCCATTACCAGAATAAAATAAGCCCTTGCTGCCGGAGGTCAAGTGGCTGCCCGCGCGCCGGTGCGCAAAAAGCTTGCAAGTTGACATCGCGAAAGCTCCCCTTCATCTTTGCAAGTCATGGGCACAGGCAATATTTTCGGCACAGTTTCCGGCAGGATCGTTCTGCTGCTGCTCGCGGCGATACTGCTGGCGGGGCTGGGGCGCATCCTGCTGCTGCCGCCCTATGAAGGCTATGACGAAAACGCACATTACGCCCGCCTGCAGGCGGAGGCCTTTGCCGCCCCCGGCGTACCCGCCTATTTCATGTCCACCGAAGTCATGGATTACCCCGCCCACGGCCCGATGTCGCCCCGCTGGATATTCGCCCGCGCCTTCAACCCCGCTTACCGCGAAGCCGTCAAAACCGGCAGGCCCATGCAGGTCATGGAGATGTTCAAGACCCTGCACTTCACGGATTACCACGCTTTTTTTACGGGCAAGGAACTGCAGCAGGAATATAAAAGCCGCTACCGCGAAAAACCGGGCGTTGCGGATTACGCGCCATCGACGGGCGTCAACTGGCAGTACCAGCATCCGCAGTTATACTATGTGCTGTTCGGTCAGGCGCTGAAAACCGTGGCGGAGGCGCCGCTGATCCCGCGTCTTGCCGTTTTGCGCATCCTTAGCTATCTGCTGGCCTTCGCCGCTTTCGCGATCACGCTGTTTGCGACTTGGAAGCACCTTGAAATCCGCAAGCATCCGGCAGCGCGGACGGTTGCGCTCTACAGCGCCTTTTACCCCTTCGTGATGCCGATGTATTTCGAGGAATTCGCGCGGCTGGGCAATGACAGCCTGTGCGCGCTGATGTTTGCCGTCATCTGGCCGCTGATGCTGTGGCATTTGCGGCAGCCGCGCGAAAAGACGGCATGGGTGCTGGTCGGCCTCTGCATCGGGATTTCATGCCTTGTGAAAATGCTGATGCTGGCGACGGGCATCGGCTTTTTGTTCTTTATGATGCTGCACGCATTTCGCAGGGATTCCGGCGCGGAAAGCCTGCCTGCACGCCTGCTGCCCGCCGCCGTTGCGGGCGCGATCGCGGGCGTGATCGTCATGTGGGCGAAGACGGTCACCGCCGCTTCCAGATCGATCGAGCTTGCCACA
>JADYYV010000028.1 GCA_020853455.1 Alphaproteobacteria bacterium
GGGCGGCAACGGTTTGATCGTGTATAACCGCAAGGAAGGCCGCGCGCTCGGCGAAGTCACGAAATTCCTCGTCTATAACGCCCGCAAACGGCAGGAAGGCGGAGATCGCGCAGACCAGTATTTCCGCCGCACGGAATGTGTCGCGGGTGTGCAGGACATGCGCTTCCAGGAGTTGATGCCCGATATCTTCCACTGGCTGGGCATCACGCATATCCACCGCTTTGCCTCCATGAGCGACATGAAATTCAATGCGCTGGCGAATGCAGGCATCACGGTCGGCGAGCGGATCGAGATTCCGCCCGAACTGATCCCCGCCGACGCCGCCGTCGAAATGGAAGCGAAGAAAGCCGCCGGCTATTTCGCCCAGACCGAAGTGAAATCGCAGGATGCGCTGAAAGACGTTAAAGGCCGAGGCCTCGAAGAATAAGCATTATTATAAGGACCGGATACAATGCCCGAGAACCAAGTTATCGTCATCGACCACCCGCTGGTGCAGCACAAGCTGTCCGTGATGCGCAGCAAAGACACCAACACCAACGACTTCCGCAACCTGATCCGCGAAATTTCGATCCTGATGGGATACGAAATCATGCGCGACCTGCCGATGGAAGAGGTGGAGATTGAAACCCCGCTCGAAAAAATGAAATCGAAAATGCTGGCGGGCAAGAAACTCTGCGTCGTGCCGATCCTGCGCGCAGGCACGGGTTTCCTTGACGGTTTGCTGCAGCTGGTGCCGCTCGCACGCGTCGGGCATATCGGCCTGTACCGTGACCCTGAAACGCTGGTGCCGGTCGAATATTACCTGAAGCTGCCCGATGATATGCCGCAGCGCCGCGTGATCGTTGTCGATCCGATGCTGGCGACCGGCAATTCCGCGATTGCGGCGGTCGAGCGCGTGAAGGATTCCGATGCGACCGACGTCAAATTCATGTGCCTGATCGCATCGCCCGAAGGTCTGAAAGCGTTCCATGACGCGCATCCCGATGTGCCGGTCTATACCGCCGCCATCGACCGCGAACTGAACGACCACGGCTATATCCTGCCCGGCATCGGCGATGCCGGCGACCGGATTTTCGGCACGAAATAATGCGTCAACTGCCGCGGCTGAAAAACCTCCGCGCGGTCATCTTCGACCGCGACGGTACCCTGAACGCGTCCGGGTCGGAGGGTAATGGCGGTTATGTGCTGGAACCGGCGCAACTGGCTTATCTGCCGGGCGTTGAAACCGTCCTGAAAGACCTGCATGAACGGGGCATCCTGCTGTTCGTATTTACGCAGCAGAATTGCGTGACCAAGGGACTGATCGACGAGCAGGGGGTCGATGCGCTGCACGACATCATGCAGACGCAAATCGCGCCTGCCGCCTACAAGGGTTTCTATTTTAATACGCAGGCCTGCGCGGGCGAGGACTGGAGCAAGCCGGGGCCGGGCATGCTGAATGCCATTCTTGCCGCGCATCCGGAATTGAACGCGTCCAACTGTCTTGTCGTCGGCGATGCGGTGCGGGATGCGGAATCTGCGGCGGCGGCCGGATTGCCTTTTGCCTTCGTTGCCAGCGACCAGAAAGACAAGACGGCCGAGGCGCGGAAGGCGGAGCTGCCGTTCTACGACAACCTCGCTACGCTGTTCGATGCGCTGGATGCGCCCGTGCCTTATGCGGCATACGAGGTTGATAAAGATTCCCGCGAAATGCTGCTGGAGGCTTTTCCGCCGCGTCATCCCGATGTCATCGCACATCACATCACGCATAAATACGGCGCGACCGAGGCCGATATGCCGCCGATGCCCGCCGGGGTGCGCGTGACCGGCCATCACGACAACGGCGCGATACAGGTTCTGGTGGTGGAGGTCGATGGCAAACGGCATCAGGCCGCGCGCGAAGATGAAACGCCGCGCTATTACCACATCACGCTGTCGATTGATCGCGAGCAGGGCATCGCGCCGAAAAATTCCAACGACCTGTTGCAGGCGATTGCGGCGGAGAAGGGCCTTAGCGGGATGGATAACCTTCCAGAACCGATTCAAATCTCCGTCCTGCCACGATTGCTGTTGGACGAAACCTGAAAATGCCAATTCATTTAGGGGATGAATAGTTCGACGTTGAATGATGCTTTTCCGTCTTCCCACGATTTCAAAAGGATCGGCAGGCCACCATCGTAAACTTGGAAGTTGATAAGTTCTATTTGATTCTCGTCATCAAAAATCACTGACATCTGCATATTCGCGGTAAGGTATCGTTCAATACCTAAATATTGTTCTACAAGGTTTAAATTTAAGGCTTCGATAAAATAATTTCTTATTTCAGGGGCAAATCTGGCCGGCGACACGAAATTCCAACCATCATCATCTAAAAATTTTTCTGCATTGATAGGAATGATAAAGGCGGCTTTGTATCGTCCCATTATCCAGCTCCTAGCCCCTCTCCCGCAAGCGCAGGAGAGGGGATTAAGGATCAATCGCGTTCGTTCAGCCATTTGCCGATCGACGGCGGCACGAGCGCCTGTGCGGAGCCCGACACGTAAATGCCGATATGGCCGCCCTTGAACGACACTTCCTGATAATCAGTCGAACCGACTGCCTTGCCCATCGGCTTCGATGCCGAGGGGGGCACGAGGTGGTCATCGAGCGCATAGACGTTCAGCACGGGGCAGGTGATGTTTTTCAGGTCGACAATCTCGCCGCCCAGATCAATGCCGCCCTTCAGCAGCTTGTTGTCCTGATAGCAATCCTTGACGAACTGGCGGTAGCATTCGCCGGCCTGGTCGGGGCTGTCGAAAATCCATTTTTCCATGGTCATGAAGTTGCAGACCGCTTTCTGGTTGTCGAGGATATCGACCATGTCGATATATTTCTGCGCAATCAGGCGATAGGGTTTCAGGTTCAGGAACGTCCAGTTCATCAGGTCGCCCGGGATGTTGCCCATGCTATCGACCAGCAGGTCGACGTCGATGTGCTTGATCCATTGTCCCAGCATGTTGTCGGGCGTGTGGAAATCGACCGGCGTCACCATCGTGACGAGGTTTTTCACCTTGTCCTGATGCAGCGAGGTATAGCAGAGCGAGACCGCGCCGCCCTGGCAGATGCCCAGCAGGTTGACCTGTTCGGAGCCCGCATGTTCGCAAACCGCATCGACGCAACGATCCAGATAGCCGTTGATGTAATCGTCCATGGTCAGGAAGCGGTCGGAGCGGTCGGGATAGCCCCAGTCGATCAGGTACACATCGAGACCCTGTTCCATCAGCCCGCGCACGGTGGAGCGGTTTTCCTGCAAGTCGGTCATATAGGGGCGGTTGACGAGCGCGTAGGAAATCAGCATCGGCGTCTTGTTGGTCGCCGCTTTACCGTTGGGGTTTTTATAATGGTACAGCGTCACCTTGTCTTCGGTGTAGATCGCTTCTTTTTCCGTCACGCCGGAGGGCAGGTCGCCCACGCTGCGCAGGTTTTTCATGCCTTCGGCCAGCTTCGTGTTGAAGTTTGTGATTTCTTTCAGGATCTGGTCGGGTTTCAGTTGAATGGCGGACATGATTATTTGCCTCCCTTTTTCGCGGGTTTCTTGGCTTGCGACGGTGCGCCGGCGGCCTTGGCCTTCGGCTTCTTCACGCCACGGATTTCATCGATGGCCTTGCGCAGCTCGATATTCTCGCGGCGCAGCGTGTGCAGGCGCTGGTGCAGGCTGTCCACTTCGGAGCGCGTCGGCAGGTTGAACTGGTCGGCGATATCGTCGGTCAGCGTGTTCATCTGGCCCTTGAACGCCATCAGCGCGTTCACGACTTCGCCGTACAGTTTCGTGTATTCGTCCGACGTCGCGTAGCGCGCATAAACGTCTTCGCAGACATCGACCCATTTCGCATACACTTCCTTCAGCGAGGTGAGGGGAGCGGCGTCTGCGGGCGGGTTCGCCACATATTCCTGGAATTTCTGCACCGCCTCGATGCCGACCTGCGCCATCGCGGCGTTGTATTTGCGGGTCTGCTGCTCGAACTCGTGATAGAGCTTGTAGAGCAGATTCCACGCATCCTGCTTCTCGCGGGTGTAGCCGATGCCGGGCAGGGAAGCATAGAAGCCGAAGGGGTCGAAATTCTGGAAGCTGCCTGCGCCCTGCACATTGTTCCACGGCTGCGCCGAGGTCCATGCGGCGGGATTGAAACCCTGGCCGCCGAAGGGGTTGCCGCCGAAGCCCTGGCCGAACTGGCCGAACGGGCCGCCGCTGTTGAAGGCCGACGCCCAGGCGTTGCCGCCCTTCATGAAGCTTTCCGATACGTTTTTCCACGCATTGGCGGGGTCATAGGGCTGGGTGTTGGTTTGCAGCATGCCGAGGAAGAAGGATTGCAGGCCCTTCAGCCAGTCGCCGGTCATGTCGTTCACCGGCTTGTTCTGGCCCGACCATTGCGCGAATTGCTGCTGCATGTCGAGGAACTGTTTGCCGGCCTGCGTGAAGAATTGCTGGTACTGGCCTGCGCCGGGCAGGGTGGGCGACAGGTTTTTCTGCCATTCCTGAAAGAAGCCCGCCCATTGTCCCTGGGCGTCGGTCGCCGCCTTGACCTGCTGGTCGAAATAGGCGCGCTGGTTCTGGAACCAGCTGTCCCAGTTTTGGGTCGTGCCTTCTTTGGGTGCGTCTGTGGAATTCTGTGCGGATTTGGTGGCGGCCATGAGTGTAATCTCCGGTTTGATGCCCAATAAAAAATGATCTGGTATCTGATTATATCATAACATGGTGCGCCGCAACAAAAATCCAAGCCTTTCATTCGGGAAAGCGCGGTTTTATTGGCGAATTCACTTGCGGGGGCGCAGCAAAAAAGTTATGTTATATCCGCTGCCGAAGGACCGGCGGCGCTGTTATTTTACGGCGCTTGGGCTTTCAGGCAATGAGAGGTTGCTATTGCCGTTTTAATTTCTTAATTTCAGGGAGCTTTAAACCTATGACCCCGGCCAATGTCATGAAACAAGAATCTGCCCAAAAATCAGTGCAAAATGACAATCCCCCCGTCGCAGGCACCGTGCCGCGCATCTGCCTTGTCACCGGCGGAACGGGCGGCATCGGCAGCGTGATCTGCCAGCGCCTCGCCAAGGCCGGCCATGTGGTCGCCACCACCTACCGGAACGAGGAAAAAGCCAAGGCATGGAAGGCCGAAATGGCCAAAGAAGGTTACACCTTCCACATCTACAAATGCGACGTCGCCAGCTTCGAAGATACCGGCAAATGCATCAAGGCGATCGTGGCCGATCTGGGCCCCATCACGGTGCTGGTCAACAATGCCGGCATCACCCGCGACAGCACGCTGCGCAAAATGACCATCGACCAGTGGCGCGACGTGATTTCGAACGACCTCGACAGCGTTTTCAACGTGACCCGCCCCGTGCTGGATTACATGCTGGAAAGCAATTTCGGCCGCATCATCAACATTTCCTCGATCAACGGGCAAAAGGGCCAGTTCGGTCAGGCGAACTATGCTGCGGCGAAGGCCGGCATGCACGGCTTCACCAAGGCGCTGGCGCAGGAAGTCGCGAAAAAGGGCATCACCGTCAACACGATTTCCCCCGGCTATATCGATACCGACATGATTCAGGCGGTGCCGGAAAACGTGCGCCAGAGCATCGTGGCGCAGATCCCCGTCGGCCGCTTCGGCAAGCCCGAAGACGTGGCGCATGTGGTGTCGTTCCTGATGCAGGATGAATCCGGTTTCATCACCGGCGCGAACCTGGCCACCAATGGCGGCCATTTTATGGATTAATGAGAGAGAAGAGGGACGGTCAACATGCGTGTCATCAAGAAATATCCTAATCGCCGTCTCTACGACACCGAGAAAAGCTCGTATATTACGCTGGCCGAAGTGCACAAGATCATCAAGTCCGGCAAGGATTTCAAGGTCGTCGATGCCGACAGCGGCGAAGACATCACGCGCTCGATTTTGGTGCAGATCATTATCGATCAGGAAAACGGCGAAACCCCGATTTTCACGACCGACATGCTGACCAAATTCATCCGCTTCTATGACGACGCGGCGCAGAACCTGTTCGGCGAATTCCTGGAAAAAAACATGCAGATGTTCACCGAACAGCAGAAGAAGTTTCAGGAACAGATGGTGGGCGGCCTGATCGACAACCCCGTCACCCGCATCGTTCAGGAAACGACCGAACGCAACCTGATGTTCTGGCAGGACATGCAGCAGAAATTCCTCGACATCGCCACGGCCGGCATCCGCAACCCAGCGCCCCCCGCGACCGAAGACGACGAACCGAAGTCGAAGAAGAAGCGGAAGTAATCGTTAGCTGCGCTATTAATTTTAATGGTTGAATTGGTGGCGCATGATTTTGCATGATTTCGAAGATATTGTCGGAAGGATTGGGGATACTACCGATGATCTCGAAAGATTTGTGTCTAGCAAAAGTGTTCCTCAGATAAGAAAGCTCGCTCTTTCTCTTTCCAAAAGCTTACCAGCAGCAAAGCAAACAACATTACCGCGTTTTTCGTTCATGGCCAATTCTGCTTTGAGTGGCGCGGGACATCCGTGTTCGAGCATCGATTGCAGAATTCGTAAACTCAACGAATTAGCAGCTTTTTGCAGTTTGTATGCGGACCATGTAGTCGTAGAAGACCCCTTTGTAGATATTATATTTTCGGGTTCTTCCAAATATCTCAAAGAGGAATTTATATTTGCTATCCAATTAATCAAATATTTATCCCCCTTAATTGAGGCAAAGCTAATTTCGTTTGCAAGTAAAATGCTCAATATTTGTACTAACTGTCTTGAAACTCATTACGCAATTAATAAAAGCAGTATCGAAAAACGGGAAAGGGATTTTAATAGTGTATTAAAGAAAAAGTTTCTTAGAGAATGTAGTGTAACAATCACAAAACATTCTAAGAGTCTTTGCGTCGTAGAACTATCTGGCCCTGAAGAACTTGTTAATCACGGTCAAAGTTATATTCATGTTACTGGTTCTGATGCTAAAGAGCTTATTAAACAAGGGGGCAATTTTCCTTGGGCTCTGACAAAAAAAGAAAAAGCTGATTTAGCTATTTATGAAATGAGTGCTGCTCGAATGGTTTCAGATGTTTCGAGCCTTGAAATGCAGTCAAAATATTTGAATATAAATATTCTCACTGACAATGATTTACAATTTGATCTTCTTAAACAAATACACACTAAGCAGGTGGCTGCGAACGCAAATAACTTTAGCGAGGCTATTCGTCATTCTATGCCTGCTATTTTGAACGCGGACTTAAATGCAATTTTGAAGCTTAGAAAGAACGAATCTGAAGCGTTTAGTGTTTATAGAGATTCATTGAACGCGTTATTGGGTAGTGGTCGGAAGTGGGAAAAGAACGAAGTTCAAGAGGCTTTTTCCGACACGGTGCTACCTGAAGTGAACAAGATAAATAAACAAGTTAAGACCTGGACAAACGGAAAAGTGCGTTCGGTAGGAGCTAAAGCTTTAGTTACCGCCGCGACAGTAACAGCGGGCTTCCAGCTGGGCATCTTGCCGACGGCATATGCAGAAATCATAGCTCTATTGGGCGGAGTCGAAATGGGTGCAGCTTGCCTTGACGATATTTTATCTACCAAAAAAAAGGCAGCTCCCGCTCAAGAGAGTGATTTCTATTTTCTATGGCGTCTTAATAAATAACGCATACAATACGACGCTTCATTTGAAGAAGCCGTGACATACACTCCATTCGCGATGATACTTTTACTGGAAATCGATCGTCACGCGGCGGTTTTCCTGTTTGGGCTGGCCGTCCGGCGTTTCGACCGCGGGGCGGTGTTCGCCGAAGGATTGCTCCTTGATGACTTTGTTTTCGATGCCGGCGGCTGTCAGGGCGTCGCTGACCGCATCCGTGCGGCGTTCCGACAGGCGGTCGTTGTATTCATCGGGGCCGGCCTTGTCGGCATGGCCGGAAACGGTCACCATGCTGGGCTTGCGCGAAGTGATTTCCGTCACGGCTTCCGACAGCGTCTGGGCCGCGTCGCTGCGGATGTTCGACTTATCGAAGTCGAAATATAATGTGTAGGTCTTGGGCGCGGGCGGCGGCGGTTCGGCGGCGACCGCTGCGGGGGCGACGACTTCGGTCACGGCTTCGGCCACAGCCACGCGTTCAAGGGCGCAGCCGCGGCGAATAAAGCCTTCGGGCGGGGCCACGTATTTCTGGCAGTTTTCGCGATGCTCGTATTCAAAGTAACGCGCCCAGTGGCGGCGGTCGCGGTTGAACTCCTCCTGCGTCAGGCCGAGGTAATGGATCGAGCCGACTTCGGCCTGCTGCGCCTGTACGGCCTTGGGCATATAAAATGCGCTGGCGGTGAGGGCAGCGGCGGCAACGGTGAGGGCAAGCATCTTGCGGGTCATGGGGCGGTCTCCCAATAAGGTGGCGGTTAAACTCTGCAGTCCAACCATAAATTGTCGCGGCTTGTTCCTTGGCGAGTATGGTAATTTTATTATCAGGAACGTGCCTTATCTATTATACCAGCCGGAAGTTAACAAATTGAAAATGTTGAATTTATTGGCAAGAGTTGACAAAAACACCCGAAATCCTATATGTTGCATAGCAGCAATGGTGCGGTGCAGCATTGTGATTCTTTAGGATATTTAGAACTGGCTACATCAACACGACAACATTAGGAGCTACAACATGAACAACGAAATCTTCGAAACCCTGAACAAACTGACCCAGCAGACCCTCGCGAACTGGCAGAAACTCGGCGAAACCAACCTGAAAATCAGCGAAAAACTGCTCTCCGAGCAAGTCGAGCTGACCGCTGCTCTGGTCGAAGCGACCACCGCACAGGCTGAAGCCGCTGCAAAAACCAAAGACGTGAAAGAACTGGCTTCCCTGCAAGCTGAACTCGCTCAGGAAACCGGCAAACTGCTGCTCGACAGCGCACGTTCGGCTGCCGACATCATCGCTGAAGCTGGCAAGACCTACAACCAGCTGTTCGAAACCACCCTGAAAGCGTCGACTGACTACGGTCAGAAAACCGCTTCCAAAGCGAAAAAAGCAGCGTAATATAAGCGCCAGCTTTTAACTCTTCTTAGTCGGGATGCAGAAATGACAAATAGCGCAACTGCAAA
>JADYYV010000029.1 GCA_020853455.1 Alphaproteobacteria bacterium
ACTGTCAGCGGTATTAAGCGCCTGCTGCACAAACCTCATACGAACTTCCTGTTGCTCCTGCTCCATCATTGCCTGAAGTTCTTCAGGTGTTTGCGGCGTCGCGCCGTAACCAGAGTCATTTTTTGTGGGAAGCCCCATTCCCCTGTTTGCATTCAACTTATTCCGGAACGCCTCGAATTCATCGAGGCCTTTATCCTGCGCCTGCACCGCCGTATGGGACAGCAGCAAGGAGGTGGAAAGGATAGCGGCGAGGAGAAGGTGGCGCATGAAAACCCCTAAGTCATAAAAACACACCCGCCAATTATATTGGCGGCGGGGTTAAGGAATTGTTATTTTATGACTTATGGAACGCGCACACGGCGCAGCGTGATGAAAATCGCGGCGAACAGCACGACCGGGCCGATATTGACCGGCACGGGGGAGCGGGAAATAAGCGTGAGGAAGGGCAGCAAAATCACCAGCAGCCAGATGAATTTTTCGTAGGGCAGAAAGCCCCCTGCCCGGGATTTTTCATTGGCCGCCTGTACGATCCATGCCGCACCAAACACCAGCACCGCCATATCGTAATCCCAGCTATAGGGCGAGGACAGGAAAATGCCGAGCAGCAGGACGGTATGCTTGACGGTATCGGGGGCTTTGCCGCGCCATGCCATCACGACACCCGCAACCGCCGCCAGCGCCGCGATGATTTGCGCGGCATAGGCGAAGGCGGAATCAATGCCGATCAGCCGCAGCGCGCAATAAACGCTGGGCATGCGCGGCCACAGCGTCGTGCCGCGCGCCAGCAGGTCGCCCTGTTCCTTCATCTGCTGCAAAAACGCAGGCCAGATTTCCATGCCGAACATCAGCGTGCTGCCAGCCACCAGCGCAACGACGGTAACGCCCGCCGATATGAAACTGCGCCAATGCCCGCCCGCCGCCAGCGCCACCGGCAGCAGCAGGCCCAGCTGCGGCTTGTAACACAGCAGCCCGAACAGGATGCCCGCGATGACGGGTTTTCGCCCCAGCAGCGTCAGCCCGCCCGCCAGCAGCGCCGCCGTGAAAAAACCGTTCTGGCCGGATTGCAAATTCAGCAGGCAGGCGGGCGCGGCAATCGCCGCCGTCAGCGCAAGGCGCTGCGGCATTTCGCGCGACAGCATTTTCACCATCAGCGCGTAACCGCCAATCGTCCACAGCAAATAGCCGATCAGGAATGAACACAGCGCCAGCGGCAGCGTCAGCAGCATCATGACGGGCGGATAGCTGTAAAGCTTGAACTCGCCCCCGTCGCCGGTCACGCTGCGCTGGAATTTATAATATTCCTTCAGGTCATAGGCGATGGCCGCTTTGCCATCCACGGCCAGTTTCGCGCCCGACCAGTAATTGATGAAATCGCGGCCGATATGCTCGCCCGCTTCGTCGGTGATGCCGCGCACGGAATGCGCGGAAAAATCCCAGACGAGGAACAGCAGGAAGGCGATGGCGAACGGAACCCCCCAGCGCATGATGCGCTCGCGGTCGATCCAGTCGGCGTCGCGGAAAATTTTCAAGGCTTTTTCCGTTTAGCCCTGCGCGGAGCTGGTGGGCTTCAGGCGCGTATACGTCGCGGGCGGCGTTGACGGCGCATAGAAACCGATCGCATCGAAGCTCACGGGGCCGGCGGCGCCCGCGATCAGTTTTGAAACCCCGGTCAGCGGCTGCGAGCGCGACACGGTGACGTCTTCTTCGCGCAAGGTGGGAAAATCTTTTTTCGCTTCGTTGAACAGCGTGGTCAGGGTTTTCAGGCCCATGCTGGCTTCTTCCGCGATCAGGTGGACATAGGTCGAATGCACCTCGGGCTTGCCCTTGGGTTTAAAGGTCGACTCTTGAAATTCCTTGGTGATTTTCATTGGAATGCCTCTCGCGGGATAAATGGATTGTTCCCGTCATAGTCATTCCCTGCCGCTCTGTCAACCGGCGGAATTAGCCGAAATTGCGGCCATGCGGGCGTTCGATACCGCGCATCGCGGGCAGCGGATCGGCTTCGGGCGTTTCTGCGGCAAGACCTACAGAAGCGCTGAATTGTGAAACTGCCGCGCCCTTCGTGGGCAGGTTGGCGATTTTCTGTTCCAGTTCGCGCGCGCGTATGTCAAGCACTTCGGTCTTGAACCGTTCGCTCAGTTTGCCGTCGTCGATATCGCGCGTGACGGCATCCCATGCCTCGCGACGCACCAGCACATCGGCGCGCAGGTAACTGCCCACGTAACCGGCAACGCCCACCACTGCCGCAACGCCCAGCAACGGCGCAGCCATGAAAGAACCGATGACGCCATAGACGAGAACAACGGGAACGCCCAGCATCGTGGCGGGCATTTTCCATGACTGTTCTTTTTCCCAGCGGTTCACGGCGTTTTCAAACGTCTGCACGCCGCGCCATATTTTGCCAAGTAAGCCGGGCTTCTTTGCGCCCGCCGCTTCCATATATTCGCCGATGTACTGGTTGCGGATTTCCGATTTGATGTCTTGCGTCAATTTTTTATTCCTCAGCTGGCGAGTTTGGCGGGCAGTTTCGGCTTGCCGCTGGAAGCTTCGGGAATTTTGCCGTTATCGGCGAGCAGTTTCTCGCGCATGATATCGACCTCCGCCTGGCTGTCGAGCTCGCTGAATTTCTGCACGGTCATTTGCGATGACAGCGCGACTGAAACCGCGATCGCCTTGCCGCCATCACTGGAATATTCACTCCCGAAGCGGTCTTTCATCTCGGCCTTGCGTTCGTAAATCGTGGTGACCTGTTCGGAGGCGAAATTGAACTGGCGCGTCAGTAAACCGCCGCTCGGCAACTCCTGCATTGCAGAAATGGTGTAGTCGTTTTCTTTTCTGTACCGTTCGGCCATCACACGCTCCTGTTAAAATCGTGCCCGTTTTTGGCAGCGGGCTTGAGCCTGTTATAGCCGATCCGTTTATTTATGTCAAATAATTCCCTTGCCTCTGGACTATCAATGACTTAGATTACGCCAAAGGTTAACAAGGATGCCCATGCCCAAAAAACGCCCCGCGCCCCGCAAACCCAAGCCCGGCAGCGACCTGTTCAGCCGCAGCATGTCCTTCTGGTTCGAAGCCGGACAGATGATGCTGGGATCGGGCGAAGTCATCACGCGCCGCATGGATATGCTGGGCCGCTCGATGCGCGGCGAAGCGCCGTTCGACCTCGCCGAAATATCGCGCATGTGGCACGAAAAATTCGTGGCCGGAATCTCGCTCGCCTTCACGCTCAATCAATCCGCACTCGGCGCGCTGCCCGTTTTCTTTCCGACATTGAAAGGCGCAACCGATGCCAGCGCCATTCTTGAATCGCAATTGCAGGGATTAACCTCCGCCCTCCGCCCCTACCGCAAAGCGGTCGAGGCAAACCGGAAACGCCTGCGCGGGAAATAATCCAGATCAATAATGCGGCGGCTTGTCGCGCGCGGCCTGTTCGGCGGTGGAAGTTGTCTGGCTTTCGGTGACTTCCTGCAGCGATCCCTGCAATTTGCGGATCTGTTTTTTCAGCAAATCGATTTCATCCCATTGGCGCGTGACCATCTGGTTGAGCGTCGCAATCTCCCGCTCCTGATGCGCGAGGGTTTCCTGTATCTGGGTGATTTTTTCTTCGGACATTTTTTAAACTTAAAACGTCTTGGGCAGGCCGTATTCGGTATGGGGATAGATTTTCCAGCCTGCGGGCAATGCTTTTTGCACCTTGTTCGCGGCGGCAGCGTTCGCGAATTCCACGCGCAGCGTGCGACCGCCGTATGAACCGTCGGCTTCCTTGTCGTTCAGGATTGTTCCGCCAGCCTGCGCAATGGCATCAACCGTCTGCGGTTCTTCCGCTTTGGCGGCGGCGAATGATTTGGATGCGGTGACGATGAATTTCATGTTTTACCCCGAATGCGACGGTGCTGAATGATCGAATGAAAAAGAAAAAAGGGTCGGAGCTAATTGACCGCTTGAGAACCTCTCCCCAAGCCCGAGAACTTATAATCAACTTCAAAGATTGGCGCAAGCACCTATATTTAAAGGAAACTAGCCATTTCCTTTAATAAACATGACCACTCTCTGTTGGACGATTCCCGGGTGATAACAATCAGACTCCTGCTTTTGCAAAACAAATAGAAAAGCTTAGAATAACCAAAGTGTGTTTAGTTTTACCTTGGCTTACTATTGGAGCTCCCATGAAAAACAATGCCTTATACTATCCCAGCATAAGCCTTAAAAATCCCCCACTAATTAAAACCATGGCACTTTTCTATGAGAACATTTACCGCATAAAACCCGATGGCGTTAAGCTCGATGACAGCAAGGATCTTGCTGCCTTACTTGAAGAAGGAAGCGTGGGAAGAACCATCGCACCTAATGACTATTCAAAAGAAGCCTCGGCTAAATTTTTAGCTAAAAAGGATAATTGGAGTGCAGCGGCGCTCTGCCTCGGAGAGGAAGAAGAAAACA
>JADYYV010000030.1 GCA_020853455.1 Alphaproteobacteria bacterium
GCGTGCTGTTCGTCGATGCCGACGGCGGCGGCGACAGCTTCGTGCAGATCGCCACCTTCACCCGCGCCACGGGCCTGACCGATGAAGACGCGCTGCTGAATGCAGGCGTATTGATCATCAGCTGATTGGCCATTAAATACAAAGACTTACAGCCCGCCCGCTTAAGCGGGCGGGGTTAACCATTCCTAAAACATCCTCATATATCATGGACTTGTGGGACTCTCGCCCATTCCATGACCAGAAGGTTATCCTGGAAGATGCCGCAGGAAGAAGAATTCAATCTGAAGCCGGTCACACAGGCCGAGCTGAACGACCTGATCCGCAAGCACCAGAATTTTCTGGGTGCGAAAGCGGGCGGCGCGCGCGCTGTCTTGCGCGATCGCGACATGACCGGTCTTTCCTTTATCGGGCAAAATCTTTCGCAGTCGGATTTTTCCGGCTGCATCATGGCCTTCGCCGACCTGACCGGCGCGAATTTTGAAAGCGCGACGCTGTTCGGCGTCGATCTCACCAGCGCCAAGCTGACCAATACGCGGCTTGTGCGCGCCGATATGCGCGGCGCGGAGGTGGGCGAGGCGGATTTGTCGATGGCGAATTTGCAGGGCGCCGATCTGCGGCAGGGCCGCACGATTTTGAAGCGCAAGATTAAAAGCGCCGACGACCAGTACGCCAAAACCGCGCAGGCGGGCATCGTGATGTTCACGGGCAGCGACCTGACGGGCGCGAACCTGACGGGCGCCACTGCGATTTCCGCCGATTTCAGCGACGCGATCCTTGAAAACGCGAAAATGTCCGGCATCAATTTGCAGGGCGCGAACATGAAGGGCGCGGATTTGTCGGGCGCCGACATGAAGCAATCCGACATCCGCAACGCCGATTTTTCCTACGCCACCATGACCGGCGCGACGCTGGAAAAGGTGGAAAAAAGCGGCAGCAATTTCACGCTGACCCTGACCGGCGAAACCAAGGGCAAGCCCGTCGCCGAAATGCCCATGACGCTCGACGAGCAGATCCTGAACCATGTGCGCTGGGTCGCAACCGCCGGCCAGCAGGGCAAGCAGCTGACCCTGACCGATATCGACATGCGCAAAGGCCCCAAGCTGGCCGCGCAGCGCTTCACCGCCGTGCGCGCGAACAAATGCACCTTCGCCGAAATGGATTTGCGGTCGCTGGAAATGCAGGGCGGCAACCTGGACGATTCAGATTTCCGCAAATGCCTGCTGCAAAGCGCCGATCTGCGCGGCGCGCGTTTCCGCAACGCCATGATGCACCGCGCCGATTTCAGCCGCGCCAACATGAACCCGCTGGTGCTGAAGAAACCGGACGGCATCACTTATCACATTCCCTGTCGGCTGGAACAGGCGCAGCTGCGCAACTGCAACTTCACCGGCACAAGGCTGATGGAGGCGCGGTTCAACAAATGCGACCTGCACGGCGCGGTCTTCACCAATGCCGACCTGCGCGGCGCGGATTTCACCGGCGCGATCCTGAAGGGCGCGACCTTCGTCGATTCCGTGCTGGATGACGCGGTTTTCGACCCCGATAGCGACCCCCGCTAGAGCCCTTTCGCCGAAAAAGCCTGTCGCAAACGTAACATTCGCGTTACAGCGCATGTCGTTTTCAAAAAATTATTTTCCGCCCAAGCCCTTCATGCGCCTGCGCAAAGGCCTGTCACAAACGCGTTGTAACAATAAATTACCTTGAATCCTGAGGTCAAAGTTGAGAGAATTTAATCAGGCTCCACCCGTGCGGGTGAACCTCCCCAAAATTTTCCGGACGCTGAAACCGCCCAGCCCCAGCAGCAGCGCAGGCAGCCAGATCAGCGTCAACTCGCCGCGCAGCGCCGCATAGCCCGCCGCGCTGAAGAAATTCTGGCCGATCGGGCAGACGGGCAGCGGCGTGTCGTCGAAGAAAAAGCGCGCTTTTGAAAACGGCCACCAGATCGCAACCCCCTCGCCGCCGTCGGTCAGCGCGTCGAGCAGCGGGTGGGAAACGGTGCTGATGAAAAGGAAGGCGAAAACGATGTGCCGTTTAACCGACGCGCCATCCACCTTGAATTCGTGGTTGCGCCACGCGAAGAACGCGGCGATGCAGGCCGCGAAGAAAACCGAATGCGTGAAGCCGCGATGCCCGAACTGGCTTTCGTAGGGAATACCGAAAGCGAACGAGATGCTGTCGAAATCCGGCAGGATCGCGCAGAACGCGCCGATAAACAGCAGGCTGCGCGGGATGGTCTTCTGGCCCAGCGCAAAACCGATGGCGACCGGCACGGCGGGGTGCGAAAAGATGGTCGACATGATGAAAATCCTATAAATATCAATAACGTGAGGTTAAAAATTATGTCTCCCCTGCCCCTTTGTCAAGGCGCGGAATCGGGGTATAAATACCCTATGCATATCCGCCAGCTGCCAGAAACGCTTATCAACCAGATCGCCGCCGGCGAGGTCATCGAACGCCCCGCCGCCGCCGTGAAGGAACTTGTCGAAAATGCGATCGACGCCGGATCGTCGCGCATCGAGGTTGTCATCCGCGACGGCGGTGCGTCGCTGATTTCGATCAACGACGACGGCATCGGCATGACGGCGGATGATTTATCGCTCGCGGTGGAGCGTCACGCGACATCGAAACTGCCGGACGAAGATCTGGTGAATATCGCATCATTGGGTTTTCGCGGCGAAGCGCTGCCCTCGATCGGCGCGGTCAGTCGGCTGACGATCACCAGCCGCAAAAAAGACGCCGAAGGCTTTGCGATCACCGTCGATGGCGGCAAGAAATCCAAACCCGCCCCCGCCGCGCATGGCAAAGGCACGAAGGTGGAAGTGCGTGATTTGTTTTACGCCACCCCTGCCCGCCTGAAATTCCTGAAAAGCCCGCGCACCGAAACGCAGGCCGTGCGCGACGTTGTCGAAC
>JADYYV010000031.1 GCA_020853455.1 Alphaproteobacteria bacterium
ATTTACCTTTTGCTCAGTCCTCTGGATTTCTGGCGCGGGATGTATCCGGATTTTTAATAAATCGTTTAATTACAGTTATTTAACTATAATCCGGTACGGGCTGTCATCGCGGGCTGCCGGATAATTCTTTCCTAAAACTGCAGAAAACCTATATCGTCTGAAGGTGGAAAAGGAGAGCGAGATGGCAAAAAATAACCCTGTCGCCGCGCCCCGCCGCACGGGCAGGGATATGCCGGATGCGGATCTGGCCGATGTGGCGAAACTGGCGCAGCTGTTGTCGGTCTATGCGCCGCATGATGGCGTTTTTGAATTGGCTATTCCCGGCCTGCGGCTGGTGCGGGCGTCGCAGGTGAATGAAATCGCCACGCGCGCGATCAGCCAGATGGGTCTGTGCATCGTCGCGCAGGGCGCGAAGCGCGTGCTGCTGGGGCAGAACGTGTATGAATACGACGAATCCCGCATCGCGGTTTATTCCGCCGAAGTGCCGATCACGGCCAGCATCATCCGCGCGAGCAAGGCCGAGCCGTATCTGTGCCTTGTGGTCAATATCGACCCGCAGCGCCTGTCGGAACTGGCGATGAAGGTTTATCCGCACGGCCTGCCGAAAGTGCAGGACGCGCGCGCGGTGTATGTGGGGCAGCGCAATCACGGCGTATTAAAGGCCGGCATCCGCCTGATGGAAATGCTGGCGCAGCCGGAAGAGGGCGAGCTGCTGGCGCCGCTGGTGATCGACGAAATCCTGATCCGCCTGCTGCGCAGCCCCGCGGGGGCGGCAATCGCGCAGATCGGCATTGCCGATTCCAGCATCCACAAGGTCGCCAAGGCCGTTTCATGGCTGCGCGACCATTATGCCGAACCCGTGAAGGTGGAGGAACTGGCGGCGATTGCGCATATGAGCGCGTCGTCGTTCCATTTGCATTTCAAATCCGTCACATCCATGAGCCCCGTGCAGTACCAGAAGGCGCTGCGCCTGCAGGAAGCGCGGCAGTTGATGCTGGCGCGCATGATGGATGTCAGCACGGCCAGCCTGCAGGTGGGCTATGCCAGCGTGTCGCAGTTCAGCCGCGAATACAGCCGGTTTTTCGGCAGTTCCCCCACCAAGGACATCGCCGGCCTGCGCGCCAGCCCCGAACACGCCCGCAGAGCATGAGCACCGTTGTTGACTTTGCGGGGCGAAAGTCATTTCATGGGATGAGAGATTAAAACCCGCCCGGGCTAGAGGGATAAAAATGCACATCACCAAAAACCGCATCACCGTCGGCAATACCATCGCCGGAAACCCGATCGATATCGTAACCTATACGCTGGCCGCGAAAACGGCGGGCAAGCGCGTGCATATCCAGAGCGGTATGCATGGCGGGGAGATTACCTATTGGGTGCAGCACCGGCTGTATAATTTCCTGAAGGAAAACCTGACGGCCGGCGAGGTGGTGTTCGTGCCCTGCGCCAATCCGGCGGCATGGGAACAGCGGTCGTATTTCTACACCTTCGGCAAATTCGATTTGTACGACGGCAAAGACCCCAACACGCATTTCCCCGGCAAGCCGGACGGATCGCTGCACCAGCGGATCGTCCATGCGCTGCAGGGTCTTGCCAAAACCTGCGACCTTGGCCTTGATCTGCATACCGCGCGCAAAAGCCTGCCCTATGTGATCTTCACGAAGGAATCTTATGCGCCGCTGGTGCGCGAGGTCGGGCTGAAATACAATTTCCTCGATGACGGCGACCCGTCGGGATCGTTCGACGCGGGGCTTGACCCGCTGAATATCGACAACCTCTGCATCGAATGCGGCAGCCATGACGAATATGACGCGGGCAAGATCGAACAGGTGTTTCAGGGCATCCTCCGCCTGCTCGCGCGCCTTGGCATGATCGACAAAAGCCTGACGGTACATCCCGCAAATGACAGCCATTGGTTCAGGAAAGACAAAAAGATTTTGACGCGCGATGCGGGCTTCGTGCGCTATGACGTCGAACTTGGCAAGCCGTTTAAAAAAGGCGACACCCTGTTCACCCTGCACCCGTCATCCGAACTGGGCGCGGAACAGCCGGAACGCGCGCCCGAAGACGGCGTAATGTATAAACACGCGCCGACACATATCTACCGCACGGGCGACGAGACGCTGCATTACATTCCGATAGATGCGCTGGTGAAGATTTAATCCTGCGCCACCCCGCACTTGTTGCGGGGTCCAAAAGCGCGTCTGCGCGTCATATGAATCAGATTCATATGACGGCTGGACAGCCTTTTGGATGCCGGAACAAGTCCGGCATGGCGATGAATTAAATGCGGGAGCGCGGTTAACGCTTCGCCACCGGTGCTTTTTTCGGCAGGTTGTCGTTGCCGGTGCCGGGTTTCACGGCGCGGGCGCGGTATTGGGGGTTTTTCTCGATGTAGCCCTCGCCGAACGCGTCTTTGTACAGCTGCTCCAGCATCGTGCGGTAAACGGGGTTCAGGGTGCTGATGCCGTTTTCGATGATGAAGGGGGAATTCGCGCCGCTGGCGATGCCGGTCACGCGGAACAGCTCCGCCCCCGACGGCGGCAGGTCGCCTTTTTTCAGGCTGCCGCTGCTGATTTTCACGGTGATGCTGTCGGCGGCCAGATCAACGGGAGCGATTTTCGCGTCTTCGCCCGCGAATTTCCATTCGAACGCGCCGCCCACTTTGCGGGTGACGGTGTAAACGCCGGCGGGCAGGTCGATCTGCACGGGGGTCTTGCCGTCATAGGCCGCGTCATGGGTCGCAAAGGCCTTGATATAGAAGGAACCGGGGCCGGTCGCGTATTTCGCATGGATTTCGGCCGCGTTGTCGCGGATGGCGGACAGCAGGCTGAGGTTTTCCGCCTTTGTGAAATCTGCGTAATGCGCGAACCACGCCATGCGGCTGAGGCCCGGCACGTTGTTGTTTTCGGCATCGACGCTCATCTGGTCGGTCGGGCCCTGCTGGCGGTCGTTGATTTCGTTGATCCAGATTTTACCGCTGCGGTCGATGATGAGATCCGCGCCGGCCAGGCCGACTTTGCCCGACAGGCCCATTTTGCGGCCCAGCTTGTCGCCGATTTCGGTGATCTGGCGCGCGATGTTTTCTTCGTACACATGGCCGATATTGTTGCCAACGCTGTCGCCGGGCTCATTGGCCAGCAGGCGGTCGCCCACAACCTTCAGCGTCGCGCGACCGGTGACGGAGAACACGTTGCTGGCGTTAATGCCGGCTTCCGCCGCATGTGCCTCGATCAGCGCGAGGTTCTGCGCGTCGGCGCGGTCGATGCCGTCGGGCAGGTTGGTCTTGGTCACGCCGCGGCCGTCTTTGGCGGGCAGGGTGTTGCCGACGAAGAAAGACAGGTTCGCCTCGTTCCCCTCGACAAACCGCACGACCTTGAACGGGATTTTGGATTTCGAGATATGGCGCACGAATTCATCGGCGGTCGCGATGAAGCGCGTGGGTTCGTAATTTTCGATGGTCGCCTGCACGACAACCTTGCCCGCGTCGTTTTTCATCCGGTGGTAAACCGCGCGGAGTTCCTTTTCCGGCAGTTTCGACGACACGACTTCCGTCGGGATGACATAGGCCTCCAGCCCCGCTTCCTTCAGGATGTGCATCAGGTTGCCCTTGTTTTCAAAAAACAGGCGGGTGTTCTGTTCGTTGCTGGCGACGACATGGGTGTTCAGGCCGCGGTCGGCGATATGCTTTTCCCAGCTGTCGGGCGGCGTGATGAAGGCGAAGATCGCGATGTCTTTGTCTTTCAGCAGCGCTTCGGGGATGGTACCCGCGATCTGTTCCGACATGCCCTTGGGGAACATGTTGATATAGGCGGTGGTGTCGAAATCGAGCCCGTGCTGCGGCACGTTCTTGAACGACGGCTTGCCTTCCATGCCGCCCACGATCACGGCCTTGCCGCCGACGCCGTTGAAGTCGGACAACAGGCGGCCCTGCGACGGGGAATAGGTGGGCATGACCATCGTCACGTCGTCGGCGCTCAGTTCCTTGGCCGTCAGCGTGAACGAGACATCGAGCCGCGTTTTCAGGCTGGTGTCGTCTTTTTTGACCGAAAAGGATGTGCCGGGGGCAGCGCCGGTATGTGCGGAAGTCAGGTTGAATTTGGGCTTGGCGGACATGGCTGCCTCCTTACTCTCAAAGCGGTTCAAACAAAAGCAAAGCTCTTCGCAGTAAACCCGGTGGCAGCGCGCCGCCGGGCGTTTAGCACAAAAAGATCCGCCGTTACTTAACCTGCCTTGTCAGGTTTTATCCTGAGAGGGGCGCCCCCATTTGTCGGGGGCCGCGGGCCATTGGTACGTACGATTGTTTACGTTTAAGCGATTCGCCCATGTAAATGCAAGGAAAAATCTTTCCCATATCCATTTTTATCCGCGCGTTCCGCTGCACGGGATTTGCACAAAAACTGCGCGATAACGTCGCAACTCCGCCATCACCGCTGCACATCTGCCTGCCATGATGGTGAAAGCTGCGGCGCATTGTGTGCGGCGGCAAACCGGCAGGAGGATAACGGCATGAATATTAAAAGTATTTTTCCCAAGCCACATTCACTATTGCCGCCATGACCTGTATAGTCCGCGAAATTACCTTATCCCTTTGCCTCTCCACCGGAGCGCCTGCCATGAAATCCACCTTCCAGAAATTCCTCGCCGCCACATTGTTGGCGGCTTTTTTTGCGCTCGCCGCACCCGCATTGGTCACGCCTGCACTGGCCGATACGCCGCTGCCCGTGACCGCGAACAAGGTGGAAGGGCCGGTGACGGGCCAGCTGCAGGATGCCATCACCCTGAACATCGCCTATGACGGCGGCATCGTGACGAATACCGACAGCGTGGCGGTGCGTTTCTGCACCCCGTCGGTGCGCCTGCCCCGTACCTGCGACACCCCCGACCGCAAGCTGCACATAAGCGGCAAGCGCCAGCTGACCGGCATCGGCATCATGCCCCCCGTCGCCGGCGAATGGCGCTGGGACGGCGATTACAGCCTGCGCTTTACGCCCGAAAAGGCATGGCCGGCGGGCGAAAGCTTCCGCGTTGCCATCGACCCCGCCGTGTTTCCCAAAAACGTGGCGCTGAAGGACACGCATTTCGTTATTCAGGCGGCGGCCTTGCGCGCCTCTGTCGGCGCGATCGAGTTTTTCCAGGATTTCAACAATCCCGACCTGCGCGGCGTTTCAACCGCCATCCATTTCAACACGCCCGTGACAGCGGAATCCGTTAAAACGCACCTGTCGTATAAAATGGAGGAACTGGGCGAGGCCGCAAAGCCCGAAGACCGCAAGATTATTTCAACGATCCCGAACCTGCCCTTCGAGGTGAAGCTATCCGAAGACGGCTTGACCGCCAATGTCACATCCCCCATCACCACCATGCCCGACAAGGAGCGTTTTGTGGTGGTCGATATCGCCGAAGGCATTACGGCGGCATCGGGCGGCAAGCCGCTGGGCGCGCCCGATCTGTCGAAACACAATCCGGAACGCCGCACGGGCCGCGTCCGCATCCCCAGCATTTACGACTATGCCGAGCTGGAGGGCGTGCAGGCGACCATCGTGCAGGACGACCATTACGTGCCGTCGCAGACGCTGGTGATCGAAGGCAACGTGCCGAAAACGGGCGACGAGCTGGCGTCGCATCTGCATATCTATCAGCTGCCCAAGGACAAGCCGCCCGCCGTGAAGGACGGCACGCCCGAGCGCGATTACAGCTGGTCGAGCGCATCCGAAGTAACCGACGAGATTTTGAAAGCTTCCGAAGAAGTGAAATTTACGCTGGATACCCGCGACGCCGCGCTGGTGCATGGCGTGAAATTCGATGCCGCGCCCGGCCGCTGGCTGCTGGTGCGCGTTGCCAAGGGCATGAAATTCAAGGGCGGTTACGTGCTGGGCCGCGACCATGACGATACGGTGGTTGCCCCCGAATACACGAAAGAAGTCAAAATCCTGAGCGACGGCGCGCTGATGAGCCTGAGCGGGGAGCGCAAGATGTCGCTCTATTCGCTGGGCGCGTCGAAAATCCGGTTCGAGGTGGGGCGCGTGCTGAACGACGATATCGCGCATCTGGTCAGCCAGACGGGCGGCAGCTTCCAGAGCCCGTACTTCCGCAATTACAATTTCGGGCAGGAAAATATCAGCGAGAAATTCACCAAGGAACTGGATTTGTCGGGCGCGGACCTGCGCAAGCCGCAATTCAACGCCTTCAGCCTCGCCCCTTACCTGAAAATGCCGTCCGGCGAAAAAGGCGCGCAGGCGCCCAAGGGCAAGGGCCTTTTCTTCGTCACCATCAAGGCGCTGGCAAAGGACGCGGAGGGCAGGGAACAGGAAGTATCGAGCGACAAGCGCTTCATCCTCGTCTCCGACCTTGGCATCGTCGTGAAAACGGCGGCGGATGGCAGCCAGGATGTGTTTATCCAGTCGATTGCCAAAGGCGTTGCGGTCGGCGATGCGCGCGTGGAAGTCATCGGCACCAACGGCGTTGCGGTCGCAACCGTGCGCACCGATGCGCAGGGCCATGCCGTGATTCCGCCCCTGAAGGGGCTGACCGACGAAAAACGTCCGGTCGCATACATTGTGCGTCAGGGCGACGACATGGCGTTCATGCCCTATGACAGCAGCGACCGGTCGCTGGACTATTCCAAATTCGACACCGACGGCATGAGCGCGTCGGATGGCGGGTTGCGCGCCTACCTGTTTTCCGACCGCGGCGTGTACCGCCCCGGCGAACAGGTGCATATCGGCATGGTCGTGAAGCAGGGCGACTGGGCAAAGAATTTGACGGGCGTGCCGCTGCAGCTGGAAATCACCAACCCGCGCGGGCAGGTGATCGACAATCCGGTCGTGAAGCTGCAGGCATCGGGCGCGGCGGAATACAGCTTCAGCACCCGCGACACATCGCCCACCGGCAGCTATGCCGCGCGGCTTTACATTACGAACGATGGCAGAACCGTCGATCAGCTGGGCAGCGTGAATGTGCGGGTGGAGGAATTCATTCCCGATACGCTGAAAATATCCTCCGTCTTCAACAAACCCGCGCCCAAGGGCTGGATGACGCCCGACGGATTGAGCGCCGAGGTTACGCTGGCGCATCTGTACGGCGCGCCCGCCGTCGATCACCGCGTGAAGGCGACGCTGCGCGTCGATCCCGCCGGATTCAGCTTCAAGGAATATCCCGATTACGCGTTCTTTGATGCGGCGCGCACCGATGCCAGCTTCGACCAGTCGATCGGCGAAGCGCAGACGGATGCCGACGGGCGCGCGGTGTTCGAGCTGCCGCTGGCGCAGTTCGGCAAATCGACCTATCGGCTGGCGTTTGGCGCCGAAGGCTTCGCGCAGGATTCCGGCCGCAGCGTTTTTGCGAACAGCAACGTGCTGGTATCCGCGCTGAAATATGTCGTGGGCGTGAAAACCGAGGGCAATATCGGCTATATCAACAAGGGCGAAGCGCGCGGCATCCGGCTGATCGCGGTTGATCCGCAGCTGGTGCCCGTGGCGGTTGCGGGGCTGACGGCGTCGGTTGCGCAAGTGACCTATGTTTCGACGCTCATCAAAAACGAAAGCGGCGCGTATGAATACCGCTCCGTCGCCAGGGAAACGCCTGTTTCTTCCGCACCGGTCGACATCCCCGCAGCCGGGCTGGATTATAAACTCGACAGCGCGGCCGCAGGCAATTACGTGCTGACGCTGGCCGATGCGGACGGCTTGACGCTGCACAAGGTCAATTATTCCATCGTGGGCGAAGGCAACATGATCGACCATGCGCGCAAGGACGCGGTCATCAGCGTGCGCCTTGACCGCGAAAAATACGCGGCGGGCGACACGATCAACCTCAGCATCACATCGCCCTATACCGGCACGGGTCTGGTGACGATTGAAACCGACAAGGTGCAGGCGTTTAAATGGTTCAAGACGAAAACCACCAGCACGGTGCAGTCGATCACGCTGCCCAAAAACTTCACGGGCAAGGGTTTCGTGAACGTGCAATTCGTGCGCTCGCTTGATTCAAAGGAAATCTACACCACGCCGCTTGCCTATGCGGTGCAGCCGTTTCTGGTCGATACCGCGACCATCGACAGCCGGATCGGGTTGTCGGTGCCGGAGCGGATCAAGCCGGGCGAAGACCTTGCGATCACCTACAGCACCAAATCCCCGTCGAAAATCATCGTCTATGCGGTTGATGAGGGGATTTTGCAGTATGCGCGTTATAAAACGCCCGACCCGCTGGATTTCTTCGTCAACCGCCGCGCGTTGCAGGTGGCGACCGCGCAGATACTTGATTTGCTGATGCCGGAATATTCGCTGCTCCGCGCCGCAACCGGCGGCGACGGCGGCGGGCCCGACGGCCGCAGCGTCAACCCGTTCAAGCGCAAGACCGAAGCGCCCGTGGCATTCTGGTCGGGCGTGATCGATGCGGGCAAAACGCCGCAGGTGCTGCATTACAAAGTGCCCGATTATTTCAACGGCAACCTGCGCGTGATGGCGGTTGCGGTATCCGATACCGCGATGGGCGCGGCTTCGACCAAGGCCTTCGTAAAGGGCGATGTGATTATTTCGCCGAACGTGCCGGTGTTCGCAGCCCCCGGCGATACCTTCCGCGTCGGACTCAGTCTTGCCAATAACCTTGTCGGCTCGGGCAAGGATGCGAAAATCAAGCTGGTCGTCAGCCCGTCCGAACACTTGGAGGTTATCGAGGGCGCGGAAAGCGACGTAACGGTGGCCGAAAACGCCGAAGCCAAGACCGCCGTGATGGTGCGCGCGAAAGACGTTTTGGGCGGCGCGACGCTGTCCTTTACGGCGACGCTGAACGGCGTAACAGCGAAATATGACGCGACGCTGAGTGTGCGCCCGCCGCTGCCCAGCATGACAGCGCTGCAAAGCGGTTATGTGGAGAAAGGCGACAAGACCGTGGCGCAGGACCGCGACCTTTACAGGGAATTCGCGCATGCCGATGCGTCGGTTTCGACGCTGCCGGTCAGCCTGATCCCGGGGTTGGCGCAATACCTCGACCGTTTTCCCTATGGCTGCACCGAACAGACGGTCAGCCGCGCTTTTCCCGCCGTGACTTTGTACGGCCAGAAAGACCTGGGCGGCGACAATACGGCGGTAACGGAAAGCGTTGTCAACACCATGCGCCGCTTGCGTGAATTGCAGAACAGCCGCGGCGGTTTCGGCTACTGGTGGTATGGCGGCGAGGCGAATGATTTCGTCAGCGTCTATGCGCTCGATTACATGACGCGCGCGAAAGAAAAACACCTGCCCGTGCCGGATGCGACTTTCCGCGACGCGCAAAATTACGTGCGCGACATGGTGAACGGCGCGCCCGCGTCGCTGGACGAAGCGCGCGTACAGGCATACGGCATCTATATCCTGACGCGCGGCGGCATGCTGACGGCGAATTACCTGCCGCATCTGCTGCAATACCTTGACGCGAATTATAAGGCCGAATGGAAAAACGACCTGACGGCGGTTTATATTGCGGCGGCGTACCGGTTGATGCAGCTGGTGCCCGAAGCAAATGCGCTGCTGTCGGAATTCACGCTGGGCGATCCGGTTTACTGGAACGAACATGCGCGGTACGAAAGCAACTGGATGTTCTATAACAGCCTGAACCGCTATGCGCAGTATATGTCGGTCGTGTCCGACCATTTCCCCGACATGCTGGGCAAGCTGGACCGCAATATCCTGTTCCGCATCGCCAATTTCATCGGCGAGGGCAGCTATAACACGCTGTCGTCGTCCTATGCGATCATGGCGTTCAGCGCCTATGGGCAGGCATCGGCGGGCGCTGTCGGCAGCAACCTGACCATCAGCCAGAAAGGCGCGCAACTGCCGCTGACGGGCGAGGTGGTGAAGCGCGCCGAACTGGCGCTCGAAAAATCGGATGTCGCTTTTGCGGGTGGCGGCGATTACGGGTTATTTTACCAGATCGCAACCGACGGCTATGACCGCGACGCGGCGAAAAACCCGATCGAGGACGGACTGGAAATTTCCCGCGCATATCTGGGCAAAGACCATAAGCCTGCAACCGACGTCGCGCTGGGCGATACGGTCGATGTCGTGATCCGTATACGCGCGCATGACGATAAAACGCTGGACAGCATGGCGCTCGTCGATCTGCTGCCGGGCGGCTTTGAACTGGTGCCGCAAAGCATCGCCAAACCCGTAGTCGCGAGCGAAGACGGCGAGGAAGACGCGGAAACCGCAAGCCCCGATACGTCTTGGCTTGATGGAAATCTCTGGCAGACCGAAGCCGTCGATGCGCGCGACGACCGCGTGATCGCCTTCGGGTCGGTTTCGGCGGACGAGGTGGTGTATCACTACAGCATCAAGGCCGTGAACGCCGGCAGCTTTACCGTGCCGCCCGCATATATCGAATCCATGTATGACCGCGGCGTGAAGGCGCGCGGCGTGACGGGGGTTATCACGGTCAAATGAAGCGGGTAAAGCGGCGCATTTTTATTGCCTGTGTGCTGGCGCTGCTGGTGCCGGCTGCGCTGTTTCTGGCATGGAAGCCGCAGTTGCTGGAGGGCACGGGTTTTTCCCGCGCGGTGTTCGCGCGCGACGGCCAGCTGCTGCGGCTGACGCTGGCGGGGGATCAGGCATACCGGCTTTTCACGCCGCTATCCGATATTTCCCCGCAGATGAAGGAAGCGGTGCTGCTGCACGAAGACCGGCATTTTTACAGCCATGTCGGGGTCAATCCTGTTTCGATGCTGCGCGCGTTTTTCCAGACCTATGTCGCGGGCGGCAGGCGGCTGGGCGCATCGACGCTGTCGATGCAGCTGGCGCGCATCAAATACGGCATCAACAGCCGCCACGCGGGCGGCAAGCTGTGGCAGATCGCCCGCGCCATGCAGCTGGAAATGCATTACAGCAAGGATGAATTGTTCGAGGCGTACCTGAACCTTGCGCCTTATGGGTACAACATCAACGGCATTGGCGCTGCGAGCTTTATTTATTTCCACAAACAGCCGCGCGATTTGACATTGCCGGAGGCGCTGACGCTGGCGGTGCTGCCGCAAAGCCCGGCGCGCCGCGCGCCGGAGCGTGGACAGCCCGTAAAACCCGCGCTGAACGACGCCCGCAACCGCCTGTTCGCCAGATGGGTGGAGGAACATCCCGAAGACGCGTCGCGCAAAATTTTCTTCGCCCTGCCGCTGACCGTCTATGGCACGCGTGATCTGCCGTTCGATGCGCCGCATGTGACGCAGGACCTGCTGGATTCATCGGACGCGCAGCGCCTGACATCGACCATCAATATCAATATCCAGCGGCTGGCGGAAAAGGTGCTGCGCCAATATGTGCGCGACCGCCGCGATACGGGGCTGCAAAACGCCAGCATGATTTTGGTGAATACGCAGACGATGGAGGTGGAAAGCCTGGTAGGCTCATCCGATTTCCACGACGCGCAGATCGAGGGGCAGGTGGACGGCACGCGCGCGCGCCGGTCGCCGGGGTCGACGCTGAAGCCGTTTATTTACGCGCTGGGGTTGCAGCAGGGCATCATTCATCCCGCCAGCATACTGGGCGACGCGCCCGCCAGTTACGGCAGTTACACGCCCGATAATTTCGAGCGCGATTTCCGGGGCCCGATCAGCGCGCGCAACGCGCTGCGCTTCAGCCGCAATATTCCGGCGATACGGCTGGCCGCGCAGCTGAAATCGCCCGACCTGTATGAATTCCTGAAAAAATCGGGCATCGCGCAGCTGCGCGACCGCAAAACCTATGGCCTGTCGATCGTGCTGGGCGGGGCGGAGGTGACGCCGCGCGAGCTGGTGTCGCTCTATGCCATGCTGGCGAATGACGGCGTTGAAAAACCGCTGGCGTTTACGCGCAACGCGCAAAAAGATGACGGCAAGACATTGCTGAGCCCCGAAGCCGCATTCATGACGCTCGATATGATGGCCGATACGCCGCGCCCCTATGGCGTGCAGGACCCGCTGAAAGTGTATTGGAAGACCGGCACATCGAACGGTTTTCGCGACGCATGGACGGCTGGCGTGTTCGGGCATTATGCGATGGTGGTGTGGGTCGGCAATTTCAGCGGCAAAAGCAACCCAGCGCTGGTGGGGCTGCACGCCGCGGCGCCGCTGTTTTTCGTGCTCGCCGATGCGGTGCAGGGCATTGCGCCGCAGCGCGACCTGATCGCGGCCAAGGCAAAACACCTGAATTTGCGCAAGACGTCCATCTGCGCCACCACGGGCGACCTGTCGCTGGAGGATTGCCCCGCGCGCGCCGGCACATGGTTTATTCCGGGCGTGTCGCCGATTGCGCGCAACGATGTGTATCGCAAAATTCTGGTCGATGCGGATACCGGCAAACGCGCCTGCCGCATGACGCCCGCGACCGTGTGGCGCACCTATGAAGTCTGGCCGAGCGATTTGTCGCAGGCGCTGCAGCGCGCGGGCATCAATAAACAACCGCTGCCGCCGATGGGCGAGGATTGCGGCGCGGCGCAAGGCGCGGAGGGGCAGGCACCCGTGATATTGTCGCCGCAGCCAAAGATCGAATATCATGCGCGCATCGATGATACGGCGGAGGCGGTGACGTTTACCGCCAGCGTCGATGGCGATGTGCAAGGCGTCAGCTGGTTCGTGGGCAATACCTTTATCGGGCAGGCCGCCGCCGGCGCGCCGCTGTTCTGGCGGCCGCAGCCCGGCACATATAATGTGCGCGCGATTGACGACCGCGGGCGCAGCGGCACAACGGTCATGAAGGTTTCGCTGGCGCAATAGCGGCGCAGCAAGCCTTTGAAAAATAACGCAGATACAGCCGACCAAGAATCCGGTAGTTGCCGTAATCGGCGGTTACGGGTATATTAACACTATATTAACCATTCAGGACGCAACAATGAAGGATCGCAGCAACAGCCGCAAACTGACAGACATCCTGCTGGATGATGCGCAGACGCTGTTCATGACCTCCGCGCCCGTTATCCGTTATCCGATCGCGGCGGCGCTGGCGGCGGCTTCCGGTTACATGTTCCTGCATTCCCCGCCCTTTGAAATGTCTTACGCGCTGGCCTATGCGATGATCGCGGCGGTCTATGCCTGGGAATTGTCGGCGGGGCTGCTGCTGATGGCTGTGATCTTCGGCATCTTCAAATTTCTCGCATCACTGCCGCTGATCGCTGCGATCATCGTGGTGGTGGTCGTCGCGGTCTTTATCGGTTTTTAACCCACATTCACCGGCGCGCCCTGCGGATCGAATGTCAGCGCACATTCATACGCGCCGTTCTTCACATAGCCCAGCTGGTTCGACATGATCTGCGTATGGCCGATTTTCTGGCGGTCGCATTCATGGGTGTGGCCGTAAAACCAGAAATCGGGCTGGTATTTGCCGATCACGGGCAGCATGTCGAATGAATTGAATCCGGGGGTGAGGGGGCTGCCCTTGTAAATCGTGTCGGGCGGCTCGCAGGGCGCGTGATGCGTGATGATGACGCGCGGGCCGCTGACGGGCGTTTCCAGCCATTGCAGCAGTTTCGCCTTGAAAGCGTCATGCAGCGGCAGCGTATCGGCGGGCACCATCAATGCGCCGCTATCCATCGTGATGACTTTATAATCGTTCATGCGGGTCGCCGCGACCGCCATCGATTCAGCGTTCGCGCCGTTATAATCCGTCCACATCGTGCCGCCGAAGAAATTGATGCCGGCAATCGTGACGGCCTCGTCGCGCAGCAGGCGCACATTCGGCAGGTTTTGCGCAAGCCATAGCTGGAAACCGTCGATCAGCTTCGTCATCGATTTGCCGTCGTAATATTCGTGGTTGCCAGCGACGTACAACACGGGCCGGGTCCAGCCGTTCAGGAAAGCCTTGAGCGGCTCGGGCTGGCGCATGTTCAGGATATCGCCCGACAAAATCATCAGGTCGGCATCCGATTGCGGCGCAATCAGGTCTTTGGTGTATTCAAGGTGGATGTCGCTGAAGCTGATGATTTTCATTGCGGGGTCATTTTCTCGTTGGGTTTGTTGACGGCGCCGATGAACAGCACCGTGCCGGTCTGCACATCCTGCAGCGCGAAGACGAAGGAGCGGTCGAATTTGATGTTGATGGTCTTGGGCGGGGCGGGTGCCATCGCCGATCCCGCCATCGTCATGGTGGTGATGGCGGCGGCTTCAGATCCTTCTTCATCGGTCTTGAAGACGATATCGTGCGACACGCTGCTGATAAACAGCGGCTGCGATTTCGCATCGACCATGTGGCGGAAATCGGCATTATTGGTGAAGGCTTGCTTGATGCCCATATCCTGCAATGCAGGCACAAGGTCGTGATGCTGTTTGATGTCGAGATGGGGCAATTCAACCATGCCGCGTGCGTCTTCATATTGCACATTATCAAGCCAAGGAATTATTTTCGAGTCTGACTGCCCCCGGGTCAACCATTCACGTGCGCTTGTCTCAGGCTTTTTAGGGCGCACAAGTACAAGCCGCATGGTCTGGGCTTCATCGCTTCCGTAATTGAGCGATATAGCATCGAAGAGGGGCGTCGACATTGCGCGAATATCACCTACATGGTCATATTCCTGATGCATCATTGGTGTGACGAATTTTGCGCCCCCATCGGCAGTGAAAGTTTTTTCCTCGGTGAGACTCTTGTCGAACGGCATGACCCACTTGCCTTTGAAATAAAGGGACCTGGCCAGCACAATTGCGTCAGCGGGATTGAGTTGTTGAATGACTTTTGTGATCATACCCTTGGTATTTTTGGATACCCAGCTGTTGATCTTGTCGACCGTTGCCTTGTTTGTGAAATCTTCGTTGCTGATTTCCGCATTAAAATTTGTCTTCGCATCTCTAGTATAGTCGCTAGATAGCTTGGCTGCGTTTTTGTTGACCCAAATGCCGTTTGCCGTCAGCAAATCAACATGGCCTTTATTAGCTGATAAAATTTGCTCGTTTAGTTGCTTGATCATCCACGATGCAATCGGCGCGTCCGGAGATTCTTGTAAATTGGTCGAGATTTCCGCCTTCGTTTCTCCTGCCGCGCCCGCAGACACAAGCGCAAGGTTTGTATTGATGTTATAAGGCGACAGTATCAGGTTGTCAGACTTATCCGTTTGCAGCTTCTCAACATGATATGCCATTTTGAGCGTGACAAGATTGACCTTTGATGAGCCGACCGGATCAGCAAATCCATGTGCGGCGGTCGCGGTCGCCAGCAATGCTGCGGCGGCGGTGATAAATTTTTTCATGG
>JADYYV010000032.1 GCA_020853455.1 Alphaproteobacteria bacterium
GAAATGCTGGTTGAACCAGCCGATCACCTTCAGCGCCTCCGCCATCACTTCGGGGCCAAGGCCGTCGCCGGGCAGGGTCACGATTTGCTTGGGGCTGGTCATGAGAATCTCCTAAATTTTCTGGAACGGTTTAAATTATCAGGTCGCGGCGCGATGTTCAATTTTTTCGGGTTACGGGTTAAAAACCCCTGTTTTCAGTGATTTCAGCGCCGCCGCCACGGTTTCATCGGTATGCACATGCGCGGTATAGGGCGCGCCCGCGCTCTTGCGGCGGATTCGCCCTGTCACGTTTTCATGGCCGCAGATGACGACTTCGCGGGATTCCGCCGCGACGGATTAAATGAATTTCTTCATGCCCAAAATGCCGGTCATGTCGATCATCGGCACATGCGTCAGGTCGATCACCAGTTTGCGGATATCGGGCGATATCAAATCCGCGCCCTCGATCATTTTATCGACCGATCCGAAAAACAGCGGGCCTTCGATGCGGTAAACCATCACGCCCGCGGGCAGTTCGCCATGCGCAAGATCGACCTTGCCGGGTTGGCTGACATGCAGCTGCGTCGCATCGGCCACGCGCGTCATGAACAAAAGCGACGCCATCACCATGCCGACGGATACGCCCGCCACCATGTCGATCAGCACGGTCAGCACGAAACAGGTCAGCAGCACGATCACGTCGCTGCGCGGCGCCAGCTGCATAATGCGCACGAACTGGTGGACATGCGACATGCGCCACGCAACCGAGAGCAGCAACGCCGCCAGCGCCGCCATGGGGATATAGCTGATATACGATGCCAGCGTGACGGTATAAAGCAGGATCAGCAGCGCGTGGATGATGGCGGCGAACGGCGTTTTCGCGCCCGCATGGATGTTGGCGGCGGTACGCGCCAGCGCGCCGGTGGCCGGGATGCCCGCCGCAAGGCCGGAAAAGATATTCGCGATGCCGATGCCGTTCAGCTCGGCGTTCGGGTCGTGCCGCGTGCGCGCCATGCTGTCGGCGACGGTGGCCGATAGCAGCGATTCAAGCGCGCCCAGCGCCGCAATCACGAGCGCTGGCATCAAAAGCGTCTGCAGTTCCCTGAAATCGGGAATGGCGAATAAATCGCCCGATCCCGGCAGGCTGAAGGACGGCGCATAGGGCGGAATGCCCGGCAGCGTCGCGCCATCCGGCGTTACATACGAAAACCGCGTATTGAGCGTATCGACGCTGTAGCCCATTTTCACCAGCGCGAAGGAAATCGCCGTGCCCAGCAAAATGCCGCCGACCGGCGCCGGGATGCGTGTGGTCATTTTCGGCAGCGCGAAAATGGTGACGATGGTGGCAAAACCGATCAGCGCTTCCTGCGGCGAAAATCCGGGCAGGGCGTGCCAGATGGTCGCGGCCTTTTCCACGTAATGGCCGGAAAGCTTCGCGATGCCCAGCCCCAGAAAATCATTCAGCGCCAGCGTCGCAATCGTGACCGCGATGCCCGCCGTAAATCCGGTCGTGACCGGATAGGGCACGAAATGGATCAGTTTGCCTGCGCGTGCGACACCCATCAGGATCAGGAATATCCCCGCCAGTATCTGGCACCAGATAATCCCGTGCAGCCCGTATTGCGCCACGATGGGGGCGACGATGACGACAAAGGCGGCGGTCGGGCCGCTCACCTGCGTCGGCGATCCGCCCAGCAGCGCCGCGACGATTCCCGCGACGATTGCGGTATAAAGACCGTGCTGCGGCGGCAAGCCGACCGCTATCGCCAGCGCCATCGACAACGGCAGGGCGACCAGCGACACGATCAGCCCCGCCGTCAGGTCGGCGCGAAAAGTTTTGAGCGAATAGTCCTTCAGCCCCGCACGAAGCGCGGTTGCGAGCGGGAAGATCGGCTGTTTTGCATGCATTTCAAAAATGCGGCTGTTTTATCAGCCGTAGAGCCAGGGTTGTTTGGTTTTCTGCGCGTCTTCGAAGGTCGAAATCGTTTTTTCTTTTTCGAGCGTCAACCCGATATCGTCGAGGCCGTTCAGCAGGCATTTTTTGCGGAACGGATCGATATCGAATTTATATTCCTTGCGGTTGCCGCCGGTGACGGTCTGTTTTTGCAGGTCGATGGTCAGCTCCAGCCCTGCTTCCGCATCCTTCATCAATTCTTCGACCTGTTCTTTCGGCAGGACGAGCGGCAGGATGCCGTTCTTGAAGCAGTTGTTGTAAAAGATGTCGGCATAAGACGGCGCGATCACGCAGCGGATGCCGAAATCCAGCAGCGACCACGGCGCATGTTCGCGCGACGACCCGCAGCCGAAATTTTCGCCGGCCACCAGAATTTGCGCATGGCGATATGCGGGTTTGTTCAGCACAAAATCCGGCTTCTCCGCGCCATCGGGCGTAAAGCGCAGGTCGTTAAACAGGAATTTGCCAAGCCCCGTGCGCTCGATCGTTTTCAGGAACTGCTTCGGGATGATCGCGTCGGTATCGACATTGACCATGTTGAGCGGTGCGGCAGGGCCGGTGAGTTTGTCGAATTTTTGCATCGTTTTCTCTCCACTTGTCCGTCATCCCCGCGAAAGCGGGGATCTTGTCGTCATCGCAGGCTCAAGATTCCCACGGGATTCCCGCTTTCGCGGGAATGACGCCTAAAAACTACTTCACCAATTCCCTCACATCCGTCAACCGCCCCGTCAGCGCCGCCGCCGCCGCCATCGCGGGGCTCATCAGGTGGGTGCGGCCGCCGCGGCCCTGACGGCCTTCGAAGTTGCGGTTGGAGGTGGAGGCGCAGCGCTCGCCGGGTTGCAGCTTGTCGGCGTTCATGGCAAGGCACATGGAACAGCCTGCCTCGCGCCAATCGAAACCTGCTTCGATAAAGATTTTATCGAGGCCTTCTTTTTCCGCCTGTTCTTTCACTAAGCCCGAACCGGGGACGATCATGGCGTAAACGGTTTTCGCGACCTTGCGGCCAGCGGCGATTTTTGCCACTTCGCGCAAATCCTCGATGCGGGAATTGGTGCAGGAACCGATGAAGACTTTATCGATGCTGACATCCGTCAGGCGCTGGCCCGCCTGCAATCCCATGTAATCGAGCGCGCGGGTGATGAATTCGCGCTGACCCTGATCTTCGATCTTGGCGGGATCGGGCACGAAACCGGTGATGGGCGCGACCGTTTCGGGGCTGGTGCCCCATGTCACTTGCGGCGCGATGTCTTTTGCGTCGAGGCGGATTTCCTTGTCGAATACCGCGCCGTCATCTGTCACCAGCGTGCGCCAATAGGCGACGGCCTTGTCAAAATCCGCGCCCTGCGGCGCCATCGGGCGGCCGCGCAGGTCTTCGAATGTCGTATCATCCGGCGCGATCAGGCCTGCACGCGCGCCGCCCTCGATCGTCATGTTGCACACCGTCATGCGGCCTTCCATGGAGAGGCTGCGGATGGCGGAGCCTGCAAATTCGATGACGTAGCCGGTGCCGCCCGCCGTGCCGATTTTGCCGATGATGGCAAGGATGATGTCTTTTGCGGTCGTGAAGGGGGTCAGTTCGCCCTCCACCAGTACGCGCATGTTTTTGGCGGGTTTCTGGATCAGCGTTTGCGTCGCCAATACGTGCTCGACCTCCGATGTGCCGATGCCGAATGCCAATGCGCCGAATGCGCCGTGTGTCGAGGTGTGGCTATCGCCGCAGACAATGGTCATGCCCGGCTGCGTCATGCCCTGTTCGGGGCCGATGACATGGACGATGCCCTGGCGTTTATCGGCCATGCCGAAATATTCGATGCCGAACTGCGCGACGTTTTTCTCCAGCGTATCGACCTGCAGTTTTGCCTCGGGGTCGGTGATGCCCTTCAAACGGTCATGGCTGGTCGGCACGTTGTGATCGACCACGGCCAGCGTCGCATCGGGACGGCGCACGGGGCGCTTCGCCATGCGCAAACCTTCGAAGGCTTGGGGGGAGGTGACTTCATGCACAAGATGGCGGTCGATATAGATGACCGAAACGCCGTCGTCATTGCGGCTGACGACATGGCTGTCCCAGATTTTTTCGAACATGGTGCGCGGCTTGGACATGGCTTAACCCTCATTTCATTGAAGCGTTAAGGGGAAGATATGCCCCCGTCGTTCAAAAGAAAAGGGGAATAGGCGTGTTGCGGGGCAGCAAACGCGCGTTGGGCAAAAAGAAAAAAGGCGGCCATCGCTGGCCGCCTTTTTCGTATTGGTAGATGCCGGAAGATTAAGCGTTGACCGCTTTCTTTTCGGGCGCCGCCGGAGCCGCTGCCTTTTCGGGCGCTTGGGCTTCGGCTGCATCGTTTTCGTTGTACTCGCGCTCGGCGATGCGGGCGGATTTGCCGCTGCGGTCGCGGAGGTAGTACAGTTTCGCGCGGCGGACAGAACCGCGGCGGACGAGTTCAATGCTGTCGATGGAGGGCGAGAACAGGGGGAACACGCGTTCCACGCCTTCGCCGTAGGAGATTTTGCGAACGGTGAAGTTCTGGGTGATGCCTTTGCCGCCGCGCGCAATGCAGACGCCTTCATAGGCCTGGATACGGGTACGGGTGGTCTGGCCCTTTTTCTTGTCTTCGGAGATCTCGATGATCTTCACGTTGACGCGCACGGTGTCACCGGGCTGGAATTCGGGGATCTTTTTGGAGCCTTCGGAAAGTTTCGCGATCTGGCTCTGTTCAAATTTCTCGAGGTCGTTCATTGGGTCTTACCCTATTTTCTTGTCGGGACCCGTTATATTCGAACGCACGATTTAAAACGGTTGTGCGCCGGCGGTCCACATGTTCATTACCGGGTCGGTTTTGGACATAATTATGCCCACCACC
>JADYYV010000033.1 GCA_020853455.1 Alphaproteobacteria bacterium
GACCAGCACTTCGGCGGCGCTGCGGCCCCAGATGGCGGGCACGGCATATTCGGCGAAGTCGCCGTCCTGATGGATACGCTGTGCGACCCCTTTGACGGGGTCGATGTCCGAACGGGTATAGAGCCGCTGCACGCGCATCAATTAACCTGTTGTAATATCTTGATATTCGAAAGAAACAGCAATCTTGGGCTTGGGCGATAATGTGACACAATTACCCCTGCCTTATCAATTGCCGTTTTGTCGCTGTTATTGCTACAGAAAAAAGTTGCGCCCCTGTGACCGCAGGGCGTATTTATTGAACTCAAGATTCTATAAGGCGGAAAAATGGCAAAACTTTCCATATTCGGCGTTCTCAGCAATATCCAGATGCTGCTGCACACAAGCCTCCACGGTAAATTCGTGGGCAAGGACCAGCTGGGTAACAAATACTACAAAGGCAAGGCGCGCAAAGGCAGCAAGCGCGAACGCCGCTGGGTCATCTATACCGGCGACACCGAGGCATCGATGGTGCCGCCCGAATGGCATGGCTGGCTGCACAGCCAGACCGACAAAGTGCCGCCGATGGAAAACCGCAACCGCAAATCATGGCAATTGCCGCACCTGCCGAACCAGACGGGTACGGCGGGCGCGTACCTGCCGCCCGGCCATACGCTGAAGGGCGGCAACCGCGCAGCGTCGAGCGCGGATATCACCGCATGGCAGCCGCCGGAATAACTGGAGAAAATCACATGCAAAGAAATATGGCTGAAACGGTTCTGGGCGCCGTCGTCCTGCTGGTCGCGGGTGCGTTCATGCTTTTCTTTTACCGCACAAGCGATATCGCCCCGCAATCGGGTTACCAGCTGACCGCCGAATTCGACAAGATCGACGGCCTCGATACCGGCGCGCCCGTGCGCATCGGCGGCGTCAAGGTCGGCCAGGTGCTGGGGTTTGAACTGAACGCGCAGACATATCGCGCGATCGTGCATTTGAGCATCGACGACCAGATCAAGCTGCCCGTCGATACCGCCGCCGTGATCCAGAGCGCGGGCCTGCTGGACGGCAAGTTCATGACGCTGCAGCCCGGCAACGAAGACGACATGCTGAAACCGGGCGGCAAGATCGAATACACGCAATCGACCGCCAGCCTTGAACAGCTGCTGGGCCAGGTGATTTTCAGCCTGACGAAGGACAAGGACGAGGACAAGGCGGAAGCCGAAGCGGCCGCAGCCCCCGCACCGGGAAAAGCCCCCGAACAGGCGCCCGCGCAGGAAACCCATCCCTGATGCGCAAGCCTTTTTCCATTTTGACCGCCGCGCTCCTCTGCTTCAGCACGATGGCTGTGGCTGCGCCGCGCAAGATGGAAAACACCTCGATCGTCGTCATGCGCACGATCGACAAGCTGTCGGCGCGCACGCATACCTTTGAAATTCCCGTCGATAAAACCGTGAAATTCGGCAATTCGCTGTTCATCAAGGTGCGGGCGTGCAAGCGCGCCTCGCCGCTCGACCGGCCCGAAAGCGCGGCATTTATGCAGATCTGGGAGCGCAAGCCGTCGGAAAAGGATTCGACATGGATTTTCAGCGGCTGGATGTTCGCCTCCAACCCCTCCCTTTCCGCCATGGACCATCCGGTTTATGACGTCTGGGTGATGGAATGCAAGAACGCGGCGACGGCTGCGAAGCCGGCCGAAGTTTTCTCGTCCGAAAAAGCGCCCGCGCATGCGCCCGAAGAAGACGGCAAGCCCGCCGCATCGCCGGATGACGAACCCGCGGTCGACACCGAAGCCGCCGACACCGAAGCATCGCCCGAACCCGGCGACGCGCCCGCGAAACCCGACAAGCCCGCGGCCGTTGCAAAACCCGCAGCCCCGGCAGGCGCGCCGGTTGCGGGTGAAACCGCGCCGCTGCTGAAACCGGCGCCCATGCCGCCGGTGGACCAGCTGCCCGGATCGTTCGAGGACGGCGAAGCCGCCAATCCCGAAGACTGACCGCCGAATACGACCGGCAATTCCAGCGCCGCGCCCAGCCGCGCGTGATATTCATCGCGCGGAATTTCCTCGACGCCGAACTGCATCAGGTGTTCGTTGATGAACTGCGTATCCAGCAGCGCATAGCCCTGCTTCCACAGCCGCGCCGCCAGATAGACCAGCGCGATCTTGCTGGCATCGGTCGCGGTTGAAAACATGCTTTCGCCGAAAAACGCGCCGCCGATGGAAATGCCGTAAACGCCGCCGACCAATTCATCGCCGCGCCACGCCTCGACGCTATGCGCGAAACCCGCTTCATGCAGCTGCGTATAAAGGTCGATGATTTTATCGTTGATCCATGTGTCTTTGCGCGCATCGGCGCAGCCGGTCATGACTGCGCGAAACGCACGGTCGAAGGTAATGCGATAAGGCGCCTGACGTATCGTGCGCCGCAGCCGCTTCGGCACATGCAGGCGGCCGATGGGCAGAACGCCCCGCATTTGCGGATCGTACCATTCGATGGTGCGGGCGCGGCGGCTGCGCGCCATCGGGAACACGCCGATGGTATAGGCATGCAGCAGCAATTCCGGCGTGATGTCGGGATCACCCTTGGCCAAGGTTTTTCACAAGTTTTAACGTGAGCAAATCATCGACCGCGCGCATATCGCCCGCCGTGACGGGCACATCGTCATAGGAAACGCCCGCGCCGTCGGGCACATAGCCGCGCCGCACATATAATCGCTGCGCCGCGCCGTAACGGGCATAAAGCCCGACGCTGATGCCCATATCCTCGTGACCTTTGCCGCGCGCCAGGCTTTCACAAAACGCGACCATCGCGTCGCCGATGCCCTGCTGACGCGCGGTGGGGACGACATTCAGGTCCTGGATTTCAGGAATGTTCAGGCGGCGGAACGGGGCATAATTTGGCTTCCAGTTCACCTGCACGTAACCGACGGCGGCGCCCGCCTGTTCGGCCAGCAGCACGGTGCGCCCCTCTTTGAAGCTGCGCGCGAAATAGCCGGTTTCATGCGTGGCGCGCATGGCGGCCGAAACGGCGTCGAGCGCCGGAATATCGGTCTCGGTCGCTTCGCGCAGGATCAGATTTTTCATAAGGGGATTATCGCTCATGTTTTATCCTAACCCGCCTTTTTTATGCCCGCATCCGAATTCTTTTTCTGCTTTGTTTCCCATCCGCAAACATTGGAAACGGCGCGGAAATAGGGAATAATGTGAAGATGATCGAGGAATTCCTGCTCACGCTCAGTTCGGAAAACAAGCTCGCCCTGATGTGGGTGCTGGGCGCGCCCGTGATCGGCCTCTTGTTCTTCTGGGCGGCGAAGTCGCACTGGAAAGCGCTGCCGGACAAGGAAAAACCGTCGGCCAAGCTGTATCGCCGCCTGATCCCGCTGATCGGCCCCGTCATCAACCTGATCGTTCTCATCGTCGGCGCGGCGCTGATCGGCAAAAAGGGGCTGATCGTCGATGAAACCATCCGCCATATCGTGCGCGTGCTGTGCTTCGGCTGGCTGGGGCTTGCCGCCGTCTATTCGCTGACGCATAGCCGCGGCAAGACGCTGATTGCGGCGCTGATAGCCCTGTTCTTCGGCTTTCTGTCGCTGACCAACCTGTTGGGCGACCTCATCAAGGTCGCGCAGGACACGACGTTTTCGGTCGGCAAGATCGAGCTGTCGGCGTATCAGGCCGTCAAATTCGTCATCAGCATCGTGCTTTTGATGTGGCTGGCAAGCGCGGTCATCCGCGGCATGGAACTGTCGCTCCAGAAAATCCGCTATTTGCGGCCTTCCACACGCCAGCTGTTCCTGTCGCTGGGGCGCATCGGCGTTTATGTGGTGGCGGCGCTGTTCGCGCTGTCCACCATCGGCATCGATCTTACCGCCTTCGCCATCTTCGGCGGCGCGGTCGGCGTCGGCCTCGGCTTCGGGTTGCAGAAAATCGCGTCCAACTTCATCAGCGGCATGATCCTGCTGCTGGAACGCTCGGTCGAGGTCGGCGACATGATCGAGATGGCGAACGGCGACGTATCGGGCATCGTCAAGAAAACCGGCGCGCGCTACACGCTGGTCGAGGCGTTTGATTCCCGCGAGATCATGATCCCGAACGAGGATTTCATCACCCAGCGCGTCGTCAACTGGACGCTCAGCGACGCGCGCGGGCTGCTGCGCCTGCCGATCAACGTCGCTTACGGCACCGATCTGGACCGCGCGCGGGAAGTCATGCTGTCGGTTGCGCGCGCGCATCCGCGCTGCCTTGCGTCGCCCGCGCCGACCTGTATCCTGACCGGTTTCAACGATCTGGCCGTCGCCTTTTCGCTGAACGTCTGGGTCGCCGATATCCGCGAAAAACGCATCACGACGCAAAGCGAAATCCTGTTCGCCGTCTGGCGCCGTTTTCTGGAGGAAGATATCGGCATGCCGCATTCCCCGCGCGAGTCGTCGTATAAGACCCGCGAAAAAGAGATCGCCGCGCAGGCGGAGGCCGCCGCGCCGAAGCCGGATACCCTCCCCGAAGCGGCGAAGGTGTAGAACGTGGAAGAAACCAAGGCATGTTCGCTGTCTTACAGCCTCGACGGACAGGGCAACGGCGAGGTCGTCGATCTTGCGTCCATCAAGCAGGACGACACGCGGCTGATCTGGATCCACATCAACGGCCGCCACCCCGACGCCAAGAAATTCCTGCGCGAGCAGATGCACCTGGATCCCATCATCGTCAAAACGATGCTGGCGGAAGCAATGCGGCCGCGCCTTGAAGAACAGGGCCATTACACGCTGCTGATGCTGCGCGGGATCAATTTCAACCCGGGCCCCGCGCCGGAGGATCTGGTTTCGGTGCGCCTGTGGATCACCGGCAACCGCATCGTCAGCGTCGGCCGCCGCAAATCGAAAACCGTCGCCGATCTCGACGAGCGCATCCGCCACGGGCGCGGGCCGAAACGCGTCGGCGAATTCGTCGCCATGCTCTGCGCCAGCCTGAATGACGGCATCGAGCCCGCATTGCAGGAACTGGAGGACACGATCGACCGGCTGGAGGCGTTAAGCCTCGAAAACCCCGATGCGCACCTGCGCAACGACATCGCGGGCATCCGCAAGCAGGCGACGTTGTTCCGCCGCCATATCGCGCCGCAGCGCGAGGTGTTCAACCGCCTGCAATTCTCGCAGCAGGGCTGGATGCTGCCGGCCGACAAATGGCTGATGCAGGACAACAACGACCGCATGATGCGGTATCTTGAAGACCTCGAGGCGCTGCGCGACCGCGCGAACATCCTGCAGGACGAACTGCAAAGCGCGTTGTCGGGAAAACTGAACAAAAACCTTTACACCCTGTCGGTCATCACGGCGATCTTCATGCCGCTCAGCTTCTTCAGCGGGCTTTTGGGCATGAACGTCAAGGGCATCCCGGGGGC
>JADYYV010000034.1 GCA_020853455.1 Alphaproteobacteria bacterium
CGAAACCGACCGCGATCTTGCCCGCCGCCAGCACATCAAGATATGCCGTGCGCGTCTGCATCAGCGTTTCCCTCAAGGCCTTGTCGTCCGACGGGATGACATCGGCGGATTGCGCGATGATGGTCTGCGCCACGCCCGCCTTGCGGTCGAAATCATCCGCGCTTTCCTGATGCAGCGCGCGGATAAAGGCGTTGCGCAGCGTCGCGGAAATTTTCTGGCCAAGTTTCATGGTCGAATTCCCTTCAATATATATTAATCGGGGTATTAATTGGGTTTGGGCGCCTGTGGTTTTGCGGGCGGCTGCGTGACGGCGGCCGTTTTGCCGGCGGTTTCCTTCAGCTGCGCCTTGGTTTCCCATTCGGTCGTGGTGACGACGGCGACCATGCCGATGCCGCCCGCCGCGTCGATGGTGGTCAGGCGCGAGGCATAGAGCGTTTCGGCAGGCTCGCCCGCCTTCAGGATATGCGCCAGCTTCTCGACGAAATTCGCGGCCTGTGTCGCGCCGCTGGGCGTGATGAAATTCGCTTTCGCGTCGATGCCGGAATCCCACAGCGTCAGGATCGCGGGCTTGCCGTCGGCGGCGGGGTAATAGGCGCCTTCCAGCAGACGGTCGTTTGCCGCTTCGCGCCGCTGCGCGTTGAAGCGGGTATCCAGCCCGACGGCGACATTTTTTTCCAGCAGCACATCAAGCTGCTTGGTGCGCGTCTCGTTCAGCACCTTGCGCAGGCGGTCTTCATATCCCGCCGCCGAGGTGTCGAGGAAGGGCGCGGATTTTTCGATGATCGCATCGACGATAACGGGCTTGCGCGTGCGGTCGGCGCTGCTTTCCTGATAGACGGCGTAGCTGAAAGCGTCGCGGAGCGTCGAAGAAATTTTGCTGCCGATGGACATATGGTTCACCCTTTCGTTTGTCGTTCTTATGCGTTTTTTGAAATGCCTCAGAGCATACGAAAGATTCGCAAGTTATGTCAATTATTTTGCGAATGGTTTGCAGGGCAGCATCACCCCGCCACCCCGCCGCAGGGCGGGGTCCGGCGCGCGAAGCGCATTTATAAATACGCCGGTGAACCGGCGTGCCGGATCCCGCCCTGCGGCGGGATGGCGCATCGTCCTATGGATCACTTAATGTTAATTAACATTAACGCGCCAATTAATATTAAGGCACGGGCGATGCGGGCGGTTTCGGCTTGGGCTTCGCTACGCCCAGCGGATGCGGCTTCACATCTATATGGGTGTTCAGCAGCGCCAGAATTTCGGCATGGCGGGCGTCGTTCAGTTCGATGCCGACGATGCCGAGGTTGCCGAAGGTTTCCTTGACCCGCGCTTCGCCCCGCAGGTGGGAATTGTCGATCAGCTTTTGCAGCTCTGCCGCCACGCGTTCGGTGTTGCGGCTGGTGTTCTTGATGATCGCGCGCCGCCATTGGTCCATCAGCGCCATGCATTTTTCGGGCGGTTTCCCGACGCAATCGGGGCGCGGCGCGGGCAGCGCGGGGGTTTTCAGTTTCAGCAGGTAGGTTTGCTTGTTCATGGCGCGGCTCAGAACGGCGGCATACGCGGGGAGATCAGCGGTCCGGGGCGCGACGATGCGGGCTGCTGGCGGAATTCGACCTTTTTCTCGCTGCGGTCGATGAATTTCAGCAGGAAAGGTTCGCGCTGGACGGAGGCTGTCGCGCCCTGCGCGCCAACCATAACAGGGCGGCTGTCGGCTTCGAATTCCACCACCGTCTTGCGCGGCTCCACCTGCAGGCCGGTCATGCGGATGGTGACGTTTTCATTCGTCTGCCCGTGAAAAATCGCAATCGCCATCTTGTCGCGCGGCAGCTTGGGCGCTTTGGGGATCGGGTACATATGGCTGTGGGCGGCATCCCAGAGCTGTTTCCATTCCTTATGGTCGCGGGCGACGAACTGCCCCGCATGTTCAACGCCGCTCTGCTCGCCGCGCCATTCCGTGGGGAAGGCGCTGCGCAGTTTATAGATCACGCGGCGGGGCGGGTTGGTTTTCGGCACGGCTTCCCTGAAGGCTTTTGAACACACGTACCATAAAACGGAAAACAGAGTCGGGCAAGGGGGTGGGGTAAGGGGTTGATATTCCACCCCTTCGTCATCCCCGCGCAAGCGGGGATCCCGTGGGATAAGGTGCAAGAGGCCGACAAGATCCCCGCTTTCGCGGGGATGACGTTAAGCGCGATTATTTCACCGCCGACAAAACCTTGAACCCTTTTTCCCGCACCACCGGCGTAACCGTCTTGAACTTGCCCTTCAGGATTTCCTCATAGGGCAGATGGGTGTTGGCGACCATCCAGAGCTGCCCGCCGGATTTCAGGCTTTCGGCGGCGCGTTCGATAAAGCCGCGCCCGATTTCGGGATTGGCATCGGCCAGATCGTGGAACGGCGGGTTCATGATAACCGCGTCATATTTGCCTGCGATTTTCTCGCTGAGGATATCGTGCCAGAAATACTGGATGTTCTTTTCGCCAAGGTTGCGTTTCGCCAGCTGGATGGCGTTGTAATCCGCCTCGAACAGATCGACGCGCGCGGCGGTTTTCATCGCCTGTTGCGACAGCAGCCCCCAGCCGCCACCGAAATCGGCGACCATGCCGGTCAGGGCGGGCAAATGTTGGAGCAGCAGCGCCGATCCCGTATCCACGCGCCCGTGGCTGAAGGTGCCGGGCAGCGACAACAGGTCTGCCCCTGCCACCAGCTGTGCGCGCGCAGCCTCACGCCATTTCTGCACGATCGCGGGAAGTTCGGCAGGGCGCGTGATGGCGGCGATGCGGCAATGGTTCTTGCTTTCCGCAAAGACCACATCGAAATTTTCATCCAGCAGTTTTTCGTAGCGTTTACCGCCAAGGTCATTGGGCGCGATCATCAGAAGCGTGCCACCCGCCGGCATTTTCTCCAAAGCCTGCGCCAGCAACCCGCAGGCCCATTCCGCCTGACGCGGCAAATTCAGCGCGACGGTCGAACCCGTATGCGCCGGCCATTCGGGGCTGACCGCCACTTTCATGTTCTGCAGCGACAGGAAGGCGGGGCGGAACGGATGCAGCGCGTTCAGCTTGCCAAATTTGCGCAACCCCGCCTCGGCGTCGGGCAAGATCCATGTCACATCATCGCCAAAATAGGCGGCGGCGCGGTCGAGAAGGGTTTGGGTCACGCTGGTCATGGGGCGCAGATTACACGATTTTTCAGGCACAAGGGAAGCGGGAACCGATGCTGTTATGCCGC
>JADYYV010000035.1 GCA_020853455.1 Alphaproteobacteria bacterium
GATCGTTGCCGGTTTTTTTCGGCACAACGGGCGCGTTGTCGTTTTCCGCCGCCAATGGCGGTATGGGCGGCTGCACGGGCGCGGCTGCGTTGAAATCGGCAGCGGGCGCCAGCGGTTTCTGCGGCAGGTACGGGCCGTATTCCTTTTCCAGCGAGGTGTAGTAAAGCTTCAGCGAACGGATCTGCGTGTCGGTCACTTCGGCCCATTTGTCTTTCTTTTTGGGGTCGAGGCGGTCCTGTTCGATGCGGTCCAGCTCGCGGCGCGCCTTGGCCACCGTCATCCACGGCACATCGTTATTCGCATCAAGGATATGATTGGCGATGAAACGCTTCATCGCTTCCTGTTTTTCCAGCGACAGTTCCTCGGGCGCGTTTTCATACACCACGCGGCCGGCAAATTTCACGAAACGCGTGATATTCTCGTCTTCCTTGATTTCTTCGGCAAAGCGCGCGCGGAAACCGGCGACGAGGTTTGCGGCTTCCTTCCACGACGGCGCGTCGCGGAATTCCTTGCACCACGCGTCCATTTTCGCCTTGATGGCGGGCGAGGATTCTTCGTGCAGCAATTCTTCGGGCTGCGTCGTCCAGCTGGGCGCTTTTGCCGGACGCTCTTCCTTGGCCAGCTTCGCGGCTTCGCGGATATTGTCGAGGAATTGCGGGTTTGCCGCGATCAGCGCGGCGCGGTCATTGGCCAGTTTTTCGTCGAAACCGGCGGGCAGCACGGCCTCCGACAAATCCATCGGCATCAGGATCGGCTGCTGCGTCTTGCGCACAAGGCGGAAGGCGGAAACGGGATCGGGCTGGCCGCGCGGTGCTTTTTTGGACTGGTCGAGGATGACCTGTTTCAGTTCATCGACCGACATCGACAAATACGGTTTCGGGTCGAGACTGAGGTCGAACATGATTTCGGTCACGCCGCTGCCGTTGCGCGCGCCCAGCGACGTCACAACCGCCGCGTTTTTGTTGCCGAAGGAGAAAGCGGTGTGCGTGAACACGGCGTTTTCTTTCACGAAGGCGTCGACACCCTCGACCGACGCTGTTTTCGTCAGCTGTTCCCACAGCTGCGGCGCGGATTTTTTCACGAGCTTGGCAACGCCCAGCGTCGCCTTGATGTCGTTCATCGCGTCATGCGCGTCTTCTTCGGACAGGCCGACATTGTTCTGGCGGGCGACCACGCCAAGCTTCATGCTGGGCGCGCCGTTGGCGTTTTTCTGGGTCAGGGTCAGCAATTCGGGCATATAGGCCGAGGCCGCCTGCACCGCGATTATCACGTCGAAGCGGCTGTTGCTTAACCCGCTTGACGGGTTTTTGGCCGACAGCATGTCGCTGTCCAGCAGGTTCTGGTGCAGGTTCTGGGCGAGGATATCGTCGTCGTAACCGATATTGTTATAGCCGGAGAAAATAACCGGCCAGTACTGGCTGCGCGCCCACTGATCGACTTCCTGCATCAGCTCGAACGCCGAATTTTTGGCATTCTTGAGATCGGCGGCGGTGAAGCCGGTGGTCAGCAGCGCGCCCGGTCCGGGCACGGTCCAGGGCGATACGCGCGCCTCCAGCTTTTTCATGGACAAAATATTCATGTCGTCATCGGCAAAGATCAGGCCGATCTGTAAAATCTGCGCGAAATCGCGTTCAAGGCCGGTCGTTTCCAGGTCGTAGAAAATATACATAAGCTATGCTTCCTTCGCGTCGCTGTGGGCCCGAAATTCGCGGTATTGTTCTGTCGTGGTGTTGATATACTGGTAGCATTCCGCGAAGGAAAGCACAATATCTTAGGGAAATAAAACTGCGGTTTGGGCAGAATTCTTGAAATATGACGCAAAGCAATAAACCTTCATCTTCTACTTTAACTGCAACAGATAAAAGCAGCGCAATCAGTAAATTGATGGATGATTTCAAACAGAAACGTGAAGCCCTGCTGGCGCGCCTGCAGAAAAAAGCCCTGCTGCATAAAGATGGTTATTTTCATAATCAGTTATCCCGTCTTTGTGATTCCACCCTCGCCGCGCTGGCCGATCTGGCGGCCGAAAAAGCGGAGGCGAAGCAGCCGCTGCCCTGCATCGTGGCGGTGGGCGGCTACGGACGGCAGGAACTCGCCCCCTTTTCCGACCTAGACATATTGTTCGTAACCGATACCGAACTGACCGCCGCCGGCAAAAAACTGGTCGAGGTGCTGCACACGGCGTTCTGGAGCGCGGGGCTGAAGCTCGCCTATTCCGTCCGCACCGTGGCGGATTGCGAAGATGCCATGAAAACCGACCTGCATTTCGTGACCAGTCTTTTGGAAAAGCGCCTGGTCTGGGGCCCGAAGAAGGTTTTCGCGTCGCTGGCCGCCGCCGTGCAGGAACATCACGACGCCGCCTCCCCCGCCACCTTCATCGCCGCCAAGCTGGCGGAACAGGAAGCGCGGCACAAGAAACTGGGCGACAGCCGTTACCAGCTGCAGCCGAATATCAAGGAGAGCAAGGGCGGCTTGCGCGATATCCAGACGCTGCTGTGGATCGCCAATTTCCTGTACGGCATCACCACGCCCGATGGTCTTGTCGAAAAAGGCGTGCTGACCGCGCAGGAGGCGGCGACGCTGCAGGACGCGCAGGAATTTTTATGGGCGGTGCGCTGGCATCTGCATCTGGCCAATGGCCGCTTCGATGATCGCCTTGCCTTCGACATCCAGCCCGAAATTGCGGCGCGGATGGGATATAAAGAAACCGAGCTGAACAAGCGCGCCGAGCATTTCATGAAAGACTATTTCATGACGGCAGCCGAAGTCGGCCACCTGACGCGCATCATCTGCGCCGACCTTGAAGCGCGGAGTTTAAGCGCGGGCGCGACGGCCGGCACGAAAAAGATTTCGATCGCCGATGTGATCGAAGGCTTCCCGCTGACAAACAACCGGCTGAACATCGCCGAGAAAACGCAGTTCCGCAAAACGCCGTCCGATATCGTGCGCATTTTCCGCGTCAGCCAGAACAGCGGATACGACATCCACCCCGACGCGCTGCGCGCGGTCCGCAACGCCGTCAAAAATGCCGATTTCACGCAGGACGGCGAAGCGTTCCGCCTGTTCCTGCTGATCCTGCTGGATGAAAAGAAATCGGAACAGACGCTGCGGCGGCTGAACGAAGCGGGCGTTTTATCCGCATTATTGCCCGATTTCGGCAATATTTTCGCGCATATGCAATACGACATGTATCACGTGTTCACGGCGGACGAACATACGATCCGCGCCGTCGGCATGATGCACAAGATCGAAAACGGCGAGCTGGCGGCGGATGCGCCTCTTGCCACCGAGCTGTTCAAGAAAATTCAATCGCGCCGCGCGTTATACGTCGCGATGTTCCTGCACGATATCGCCAAGGGCACGGGCGGCAAACACTCGGAAGCCGGCGCGGAAGTGGCGCGCAAAATCTGCCCGCTGCTGGGCATCACGCCGGAAGAAACCGAAACGGTCATCTGGCTGGTCGAATATCATCTTGTGATGACCATGACCGCGTTCAAGCGCGACCTGAACGACCCGAAAGCGATAGAAGATTTCGTCGGCTATGTGCAGTCACCCGAACGCCTGAAACTGCTGACGATCCTGACCACCGCCGACATCATGGCGGTCGGCCCCGACAAATGGAACACCTGGAAATCGGGCCTGCTGGCGGAGCTGTACGACAAAGCGTACGAGCATATGTCCGGCACGCCGAAAGACCGCGACGATAATGACCAGTTCATCATCCTGCAAAAACAGGCGCGGCGGCTGGTGGGCGCGAACGCGCCGACGCTGCAATACCTCACCGACTACGCGCCGAAATATTTCTGGCTGAGTTTTTCGCCCGAGGCGATTGCGGGTTTCGTGCAGGCGATTGAAAAAAACACCGGCAAGGAAGCGACCGTGATCCGCGTTTCGCCCAACACGGCGCAGGACTTTACGGAAGTTTTCATCTTTACCCCCGACCGCAAAGGCCTGTTCGCCACCCTGTCGGGCGCGATGGCGGCCGCGGGCGCGTCGATTGTGGATGCGCGCATCTTTACCCTGACGAATGGCATGGCGCTCGACGTATTCCAGATTCAGGATCTGCGCGGCCATGTGTATGACAATAACGCCTATTTGCAAAAAACGCTGAAAGCCGCGCTGGCGGGCACGCTGAACCTCGACCACGAAATCGCGGAACGCCGCCGCACCGCGCCGCAAAAAGGCCGCCATATTTCCGTGCAACCCCGTGTCATCATTGACAATAACGCCAGCGTCAGCAACACGGTGATCGAGGTGAACGGCAAGGACCGCGCGGGCTTCCTCTATGACATTACATCTACACTGACGCATGACGGTTTGCAGATCTCCGCCGCCAAGATCACGACCTTCGGCAGCCGCGCGGTCGACGTATTTTATGTGAAAGACAGCTTCGGCCTCAAGGTCGTCCACCGCGCCAAACTGACCGCCGTCGAAAAAAGCCTGATGGCTGCGCTTGTCAAGAATCAGTAACACCGCATATAATTTTACTGGTTAAAAATCAAATGGTTGGAGATACCTCTTGGCGATCAAAGCTGTCGAAAAAAATTCTGCGTCCGCATCAAAGTGGACTCCCGACAGCTGGCGCGCCAAACCCGCGAAGCAATTGCCTGTCTACGACAACGAAGACGAATTGAAGATTGTTGAAAACACGCTCAAGAATTATCCGCCGCTGGTTTTCGCAGGCGAAGCGCGCCGCCTGAAAAAGGCGCTGGCGAAAGTCGGCGCGGGCGAAGCGATCCTGCTGCAGGGCGGCGACTGCGCCGAAAGTTTTGCGGAATTCCATCCGCGCAATATCCGCGACACGTTCCGCGTGATTTTGCAAATGGCGATCATCATGTCCTTCTCCGCCTCCGTGCCTGTCGTCAAGGTCGGGCGTCTGGCGGGGCAGTTTGCGAAGCCGCGCTCTGATGGTAACGAAACCAAAAACGGCGTGACGCTGCCCAGCTATAAGGGCGACATCATCAACGGGTCGGAATTCACGCCGGAATCCCGCCGCCCGAACCCGCAGCGCATCATTCAGGCTTACAACCAGTCGGCCGCGACGCTGAACCTTGTGCGCGCCTTCGCGCATGGCGGTTATGCCGACCTGCACCGCGTCAACAAATGGATGCTCGATTTCGTGAAGGGCCACCCGATGTCGGAGCGGTATCGCGATCTGTCGGAGCGTATCGACCAGGCGCTGGCCTTTATGGCTGCTGCCGGCATTACGGGCGAAAGCTCCCAGCAGATCCGCGAAGTTGAATTCTACACCTCGCACGAGGCGCTGCTGCTGCCCTATGAAGAAGCGCTGACCCGCGTGGATTCAACGACCGGCGAATATTACGACGTTTCCGCGCATATGCTGTGGATCGGCGACCGCACGCGCCAGCCCGACGGCGCGCATGTGGAATTCCTGCGCGGCGTGAAAAACCCGATCGCCTTCAAATGCGGACCCAGCCTGCCGGTCGACGACATGCTGAAGCTGATGGACATCCTGAACCCCGATAACGAACCGGGCCGCCTCACCCTCATTTCCCGCATGGGGCATGACAAGGTTGAAAAACACCTGCCCGAACTGATCCGCGCCGTGAAAAAATCCGGCCATAACGTCACATGGTCCTGCGACCCCATGCACGGCAACACGCGCACCGCCAGCAGCGGCTACAAAACCCGCGAATTCGGCAATATCATGTCCGAAGTCAAACAGTTCTTTGATATTCACTACGCCGAGGGCAGCTATCCCGGCGGCGTGCATTTCGAGCTGACGGGACAGGACGTGACCGAATGCGTCGGCGGCGCGTACAAGATCACCGATGAAAACCTGAGCGAGCGTTACCACACCCATTGCGACCCGCGCCTGAACGCGTCGCAGGCCCTGGAACTCGCCTTCCTGATCGCCGACGAACTGCGCGGCCATTACGTCCGCAAGCGCGATGCCGCCGATGACGAAGGCATGAAGGTGTAAATGGGAAAACATTTCACCATCACCGCCGCGCAGCTGAACCCCACGGTCGGGGATATTTCCGGTAATATCAAGAAAATCCTCGATATCTACCAGAAGCACAAAAATCAGGCCGACCTGATTGTCTTTTCCGAGATGATCGTTACCGCCTATCCGACCGACGATTTGACGCTGAAGCCGTTCTTCATCGACCGCGTGATGAAGGGCGTGGAGAAACTGGCGCAGCAGATCGACGGCACGGGCGCGGGCATCGTGATTTCCGCGCCGTGGCGCGATCAGGGTAAAGTATTCAACACCGCGCTACTGATCCATGACGGGCAGATTGTGGCAAAGCGTTTCAAATGCCACCTGCCGAATTACGGCGTGTTCGACGAAGTGCGCCTGTTCTCCGCCGGACACCTGCCCTTCCCCGTCGAATTCAAGGGCGCGAAGCTGGGCATCCTGACCTGCGAAGATATGTGGTTCCCCGATGTCGCGTCGCATCTGCGCAAGCACGAAGCGGAAATTTTGATTTCGCCGAACGGCAGCCCGTTTGAAATGGGCAAGACCCATGTGCGCCTCGACCATGCGCGCAAGCGTGTATCGGAAACCGGCCTTGCGCTGTTTTATATCAATCAGGTCGGCGGGCAGGATGAACTGGTGTTTGATGGCGCTTCGTTCATCATGGATCACCAAGGCAAGGTGTTGACGCAGTTTCCGAGCCATCAGGAATATGTCGTCACCACGATCTGGGAACAGGGCGTCGACCGCGTCTTCGTCTGAAAATCGGCGGAGGCGTCGCACAACCTGTATGCGGGATCGGAAGCGGTTTATCAAACGCTCGTCCTCGGCCTGCGCGACTACGTGAACAAGAATAATTTTCCGGGCGTGCTGCTGGGCATGTCGGGCGGCATCGACAGCGCGCTGTCGGCGGCGATTGCGGTCGATGCGCTCGGCCCCGACCGCGTACAATGCTATATGATGCCTTCGCCGCACACCTCGCAGGAAAGCGTCGATGACGCGGCGGAATGCGCAAAGCTGCTGGGCATCAAGCATGGCAATATGCCCATCGACCACGCGATGAAAACCTATGCCGAGATGCTGAAAACATCGGCGAACCAGAACCTGAGCGGCACGACCGCCGAAAACATTCAGGCGCGCACGCGCGGCATGCTGCTGATGGCGCTGTCGAACGCGACCGGCTACATGGTTTTATCGACGGGCAACAAATCGGAAATGTCGGTCGGTTATGCCACGCTGTATGGCGATATGTGCGGCGGGTACAACGTGCTGAAAGACGTTTACAAGATGATGGTGTTCGAGCTGTCGAAATGGCGGAACCAGTATCATCCGGCAAACGTCAAAGGCCCCGCCGGCCGCGTGATACCGGAGCGCATCATCACCAAGCCGCCGTCGGCAGAACTCAGCCCCGGCCAGAAAGACGAAGACAGCCTGCCGCCCTATGCGGCGCTCGACGATATCCTGCATTGCCTTGTCGAGGAAGAAATGAACATCGACGCGATCGTGGAACGCGGCCATGCGGTGGAAACAGTCAACAAAGTCTGGAAACTGCTCGACCACGCCGAATACAAGCGCAGGCAGGCCTGCCCCGGCGTCAAGATCAGCCGCAAGGCCTTCGGCCGCGACAGGCGTTATCCGATCACCAACAAATTCACCGACCTGATTGTCGAGAATGGCTAAGAACTAAAACGGTACTTCGAATTGGGCACTACAGTTGAAACAGGGGAGTTTCAAAAGTATGGAAGAGACGTTCGACGAGATCATCAAGGCGCAGGGCATCTATAAAAAGATGGTCGCCTGCGACAGTCCCGCCGCCTTCAAGAAGGTGTTTTCGGAAGCGATCTATGCGTCTTCCCTCACCGATTTTTATCCCGTTGTGGTGCGCGCGCAAATCGCCGCAGCACTGCTGGCGGCGCATGAACTGCGCGGCACCGAAGGTTTCGTGTTTGGCGATTATCTCTACAATTCCTTCGGCCTGCACCCGCACCACTTCCTGCAATCATCGACGCAAAGCACCGCAGATATCATGGAGCGCGATCTGGCGGAGGTGGAAGGCATGTTCCGCACCTTCGGCTACGCCATCGAACATGGCGTGGTCGCCAATCATCCGTGCGAGGGTGATGCCATGAAAGTCATCGATTTCATCGAAGCACGCCGCAAGAAAGCCGCTGAAAACGCTGCATAATTTCGACGATCTTGACTTCAACGGTATTGTTATGTAAATAATAGGCTTCCATTTCAAAGGAGTCCTATGCCGTCGAAACTGTCCCTCGCCTTCCGCAAAGCCGCCGCGCGCGACGTTGACGCGCTGGTGAAGGTCTATGCGGATTCATTCGCGGACAAGAACGAAGCGACCGACCTGGACGGTTATATCCGCTGGAGCGTCGCCGACCGCGACTACCGCGTCATCATCGCCGAAACCGCAGACAGCAAAATCGCGGGCTTCGTGATGACGGAATTCAATTCATCGACGATGCGTAACGCCGTGAACGTGGCGCAGTTGGCGGTGTCGCCGGAATTCCAGGGGCAAGGCGTCGGCCGCGCGCTGCTGGAACAGGTCGAAGAAACCGCGCTGAAAAACGAATTCGATACCGTGACGCTGCAGGTGCGCAAGGGCAATGCCAAAGCGCGCGGCTTGTACAGCAGCATGGGTTTCCGCGACATGGGCGAAGAGAAAAAATATTACCGCGACGGCGAAAGCGCGATCGAGATGAAGAAATACCTGAATCCGACGACTGTGCCGAAGGCCTTTGGCATCCCGCGTTATTTCCGGCGCATGGCCGGCATCTACGCCTAGCGGAATCCCAGTATCGGGCGCGGGTCGACCAGCCCCGTTTTCGCGCCCAGCAGCAGCGCGCCGATCACCACAAAAGGGATAACCGCGATAAACGCCCTGCGCATATTGATCCGGCGCGAGGCTGAAAACGACCGCAGCGCATAAAACAGCGCAAGCCCCAGCGAAAACAGCGCCGCGACCAGCACGAAATACGGCGCCTTGTCATTCCTGCCATGCGCCATCGCAACGGCGATGCCGGATAAAAACACGGGCGCGAAACAGAAGTTTTTCATCATTATTCGTTTATATACCGCGCCACCACAGGGTCAAGCGTGGCGATGAATTTATCGACATTGTCGGTATATTCACCCGCTTGGCCGAGTTCGTTGTTGATCGCGCCATGCCCTTTTTTCACGGGGATGACTTGCGCGGGAATGCCGAGGGCGTTGCTCTTTTCCGCATATTCATCCGACTGGCCGCAGGGGTCGCCGGTGCGGCCCGACGAACAAACGCTCAGCCACGGCGACGCCGTTTTATCCAGCTGGTGGAACGGCGACGATGCGATCCAGTATTCTTCCTTGTCGCCGAAGGCTTCGGCATAGCGTTCCTTCATGAATTCGATCGGGTGGTTCATCTGCGTCACCACATTCGTCGTGCCGCTGTCGAGCGAGATGGTGCCGATCAGTTTCGCAACGCCGGCTTCCTGCCGCATTTTCGCATCGGCATTGACCAGCGACACCAGATGCGCGCCCGCCGAATGGCCCATCAGGATTACGCGCGACGCATCGCCGCCCCATTCCTCGGCGTGTTTTTGCACATAGGCGACGGCGCTGGCGACATCCTTGCCCTGCTGCAGCGCCATGCTGCCTTCGGCCACCATCGGGTAATTGACGCTGACGTATAAAAACCCCTTGGCCGTGTAATGCTGCATTTTATTGCCGGTCATGCCGCGCGCGGTTTTGTCGCCTACGCACCAGCCGCCGCCATGCACCATGATGATGATCGGCGCCAGTTTTTCGATCTTGCGTTTCGGGTAAAACACGTCGAGTTTTTGCAGCGGCGCATCGCCATAAGCAATATCCACGATGTCGCCGGGCGTGTTTTTGGCGTTCATGCCTTTGCCGCCGCGGCTCATCAGCTTATCGACCTGCGCCTTGCGGTCGGCGCAGGTGCCTCCGCCCAGCCCCTCCAGCAGCTTCTCGCTGAGCCCGCCGTTCTGTTCGCCCTCGCCCTTCGCCGCGCGGCGCTTCATCAGCATTTCACGCAAACGCCCGCTGCCTTCGGCATCGGCATGGGGCACGAAAACCGCAGCGGAAAAAAGGATGGAGAGGATGATCAGAATGCGAACCATGTGATACCTGCCAGTTGGATATAATACTGCCAGAATGCCCAAGCCCCTGTGAACAGACATAAATTCCTGAATTTCCTGTATAATTTGCCATATAATCCACTTGGATTTTCAGGCCTATGTAGTATATTGGCTGTTCTGAATTTGAAGGGATTAAAAGACCATGACCGTCGCCGTAAGATTTGCCCCCAGCCCCACCGGAAAGCTGCATGTCGGCTCCGCGCGTACCGCGCTGATCGTCTGGCTGTGGGCGCGCAAGAACAAGGGCACGTTCATGCTGCGCATCGACGATACCGACCTTGTGCGCTCGACGGAAGAAAACGTCGAAGACATCATGTCTGGCATGAAATGGCTCGGCCTGAACTGGGACAGCTTCGCCCGCCAGCGCGACCGCGGCCCCGATTACGCCCGCACGATTGAAAAACTGAAGGCCAATGGCCGCCTGTACCCCTGCTATGAAACCGAAGAAGAGCTTGAGCTGAAGCGCAAGGTGCAGCTGAACATGAAGCTGCCGCCGATCTATGACCGCGCCGCGCTGAAACTGACCGACGAGCAAAAAGCGAAATTCGAAGCCGACGGCATCAAGCCGCATTGGCGCTTCAAACTGAACCACACGCCGATCATCTGGGAAGACCTCGTGCGCGGCCATGTGGAATTTGACGGCAAGGATATGTCCGACCCCGTGCTGGTGCGCGCCGACGGCCGCCCGCTCTATCACATCTGCTCCGTCATCGACGATATCGATTTCGGCGTGACACATATCGTGCGCGGCGAAGACCACGTGACCAACACCGCAACCCATGTGCAGATGTTCGAAGCACTGGGCGCCAAGCCCCCGCAATTCGCGCATGTGACGCTGCTTGGCGACATGGAGGGCGGCAAGCTCTCGAAACGCAAAGGCGGTTTCGGCATCAAATCGCTGCAGCACGAAGTCGGCATCGAGCCGATGGCGCTGATCTCCCTCGTCTCCCGCATCGGCACGTCTGATCCCATCGAGCCGCTGTTCAAAATGGAAGATGTCATCAACAGCTTCGATTTCGGCAAATTCTCGCGCAACCTGCCGAAATTCGACGAAGACGAACTGTACCGCCTGAACGCCAAGATTTTGCACCAGACGCCCTTCAGCGCGGTGAAGGACCGCTTGGCCGAACAAGGCCTTGGCGAGATCGACGAAGCCTTCTGGAACGCCGTGCGCCCGAACCTCGAAATTCTCGGCGACATCAAGGATTGGTGGCATGTGGCGAAGGGCAACGTGACCCCCGTCATTCAGGACGCCGATTTCGCGAAAACCGCCGCCGAACTCCTGCCCCCCGCGCCGTGGGATAACACGACATGGCAAAAATGGGTCGAGGAGATCAAGCAAAAGACCAACCGCCGCGGCAAGGAACTGTTCATGCCGCTGCGCTGCGCCATCACCGGCCAGGAACACGGCCCCGACCTGAAAGACCTGCTGCCACTGATCGGGCGCGAGCGGGTTTTGGAAAGACTGAAAGCAGCCTAAAGCGCGTCATCCCCGCCTTGCGCGGGGATCCGGAAGGCTGTCCAGCCGTCATATGGCTCCTGACTCATGTGACGCGCGGACGCGCTACCGGATGCCCGCGCAAGGCGGGCATGACAAGGAAGAAAAAAATGGCCGGCACCAACACCGCAAAAGAAAATACCAAAGCCATCCCCCTCGCCCCGTCGGTTATCCTCGTGCGGCCGCAGTTGGGGCAGAATATTGGCATGTGTGCGCGGGCGATGCTGAATTGCGCGGTGACGGAATTACGCATCGTGAAGCCGCGTGACGGATGGCCGAACCCGGATGCGACGGCTGCGGCATCGGGCGCGATCGAGTTGCTGGAAAAAGCGAAAATTTACGAGACGACCGCCGAAGCGGTAGCCGACCTTGAATTCGTCGTCGCGACAACCGCGCGCGAACGCGGCGTGGTGAAGGATATTTATACGGCAGAGGCGGCGGCGAAGAAGATCCGCGAGAGAAACTTCGGTACAGGCCCTCTCCCTAACCCTCTCCCACAGGGAGAGGGGATTGGCGCGACTCTCCCTCCCCCTATGGGGGAGGGCTGGGGAGAGGGCCTGTCCGGTAAACAACGTTGCGGCATCATGTTCGGGCCGGAACGCACGGGGTTGGAATCCGACGATGTGGCGCTGGCATCCGCCATCGTCAACATTCCGCTGAACCCCGGATTTTCATCGCTCAATCTGGCGCAGGCGGTGCTGCTGACCTGTTACGCATGGCTGAACGCCGATAACCCGTTCCGCGAGGAACAGGTCGTGCCCGACCTTGGCGATACCGCGCCCGCGACCAAGGGCGATGTTGAAAATTTGATGAAGCATCTGGAAGACGATCTGGACACCGGCGGCTTCTTCCGCAGCCCCGAACAGCGCCCGACGATCCTGCGGAACATTGGAAATTTTTTTCACCGCTCCGGCATGACGCAGCAGGACGTGCGCACGATGCACGGCATTTTTTCCTGCCTGACGGGAAAGCGGATGCGAAAGTGACCGCGCAGCGGTCATCCCCGCCTAGCGCGGGGATCCAGTAGCACGTCCGCGCGTCTTGTAACTCTGGATTCATATGACGGCAGGACTGCCTTCTGGATGCCCGCGCAAGGCGGGCATGACAGCAGGGTTTAGAGATGCAATCCCGGATCTTTCTTCTTCGGCGGGGGCGGAACGTCGCTGATCGTGCCATCGACATGGCGGCGGTAGGATTCGGCGAATTTCTGGCGGAGGCTCGGCACGCGTTCTAGCAGCTGGGAGAATTTCGGGGATTCGGCGAAATCGCGCATATCGACGTTCATCGCGCCCTTGACTGCTTCATCGGCGCGTTCGCGTTTCGCGCTCAAGGCCGCGAAGAATTCCGCGTTTTCTTTTTCCAGCTTTTCCTTCGCTTTTTCCACACGCTTGTCGCCCGTGATCCAGCCCAGAACGATGCTGGGTACGATAAACAGCGCCGAAGCCGGCACGCCCGTCAGCGCGACGGAGACGATATCGATGGCAAGGTTCGTGCCGATGGTCGCGCCGAAATAGCCACCCAGCCATTTGCCCTTGGCTTTCGCTTTGATGTCGCCGGTTGCGGTATCGACAAAGGCGTCGATGGCCTGTTTCTGGTCTTCAAGCTTCAGGATTTTGTCGGCGGGGTCGCGGCTTTGCACGGCTTCCTCGAAACGCGCGTCCAGCGTGCGCAGGATTTCCTGCTTCGCCTCCGCTGCCTTGGCTTCCGCTGCTTCGCGCCGTTTTTTGAAGAACATGTGCAGCCCCTTCCCTGTTAAAGCCTGAAACCCGTGCCGTCGTTTTTCGGCAGCGTAACGCCCGGTTCTTTGACATCGGACAGCGTCTTTTGCAGCGCCGTCATGAAATGTTCGCGCAAGCCCGGCATAACATGCAACGCGTCGAATTTCGGCGATGCCGCCAGGGTGCGGATATTGACACCGATTGTTTCCGCAGTCGCCGTCGAGATATCCGCCTGCTGCTGTTTCAGCGCGTCGAAGAACGGCTTTAATTCCTGCTGCTGGCGCGCGCGGAAGGCTGCCCCGCGTTTTTCGCCCAGATACATGCCGCCGACGATGGCCGGCAGCATGGGCAGAACCATCAGCGCGGGTGCCGCCGCCAATACGCCGATAGTGACCGCAGCCGCGCCGAGAGAACCGAAGGTGACGGCAAAATACGGCAGCACAAGTTTCGCGGTGCTTTTGCTGTGGATCGCGGCATTCGCGATTTTTTCAACGGCATCCACCGCTTCGCGCAGGTGTTCCAGCTTTTCCAGTTTTTCAGCGGCGTCCGGCGTGGTCTGAGCGTCGTCGAATTTTTCGCGCAGTCCGTCCAGCACCTGCTGGCGGGCGGATGCGGCTTCGGCGCGCTTTTCCTCTTTCGATTTCCACAGTTTCATGACGGCTCCGGCTATTGTTACGGATAATAAAGCCCGTACCCACTATGTCAAGACAACAAAAAAGCCGCCCCTTGCGGAGCGGCTTTTTGCTGGAATTCTATCCTGATTAGCGGGAATAGAATTCGATGATGAGGTTCGGTTCCATACGGACGGGGTACGGGACTTCTTCGAATTTCGGGCCGCGGACGAATTTGCCGGTGCCTTCTTTGTGGTTCACTTCGAGGTAGCCCGGCACTTCGCGGTCGGGAGCATCGACTGCCAGCACGACGAGCGCGAGCTGCAGGGATTTTTCCTTCACTTCGATCACATCGCCGTCTTTCAGCTGCAGCGAGGGGATGGTGACGCGCTTGCCGTTCACTTTCACGTGGCCGTGGTTCACGAATTGGCGTGCGGCGAACATGGTGGGGACGAATTTCATGCGGTACATAACGGTGTCGATGCGGCGTTCCAGCAATTCGACCAGGTTGTGACCCGAGTCACCCTTGCGGCGGCGCGCTTCTTCGTACAGGCGATAGAACTGGCCTTCGCCGATGTTCGCGTAGTAGCCGCGCAGTTTTTGCTTTGCGAGCAGCTGGATCGCGTAGTCGGTCGGCTTCTTGCGGTTCTGGCCGTGCTGGCCGGGGCCGTATTCGCGTTTGTTGTAGGGGGATTTTGCGCGGCCCCAGAGGTTTACACCAAGGCGGCGGTCGATTTTGTGTTTAGCCTGCGGACGTTTAGCCATTTATCGTTTCCTTCTAAAGATGTTTTACATCGTTTTTACAATTGTCCCGGTAGTTCGGCCCTCAGCAGCGAGGCGACGTGGTCAGGGCAAAGCAGCCCTTCCCCTCATTCCCGGGAATGTGAGCGAATATAAGGGTTTCTGCGGGATTGTCAATCTGATAATTATGAATAAAAGTGCTAAATAACAAGCAATTTCAATGAATTAAATATAGGCCGCGAAAAAAGCGCGCCTAAAGCCCCAGTTTTGGCGGTTTTCGCGACCTGAGAATCTTCAGCGCCTGCTCTGTGCGGTCCTTCATGTGGCGCGGGTGCTGGTCGATCGGCGTGGCATCGCGATAGGCGCCGCCGATCCATTGATTGTCGAGATAACTCATATCGGCGGGCGGGTATCGCAACTGCGCGTCATGCTCCAGCTGCTCGATCTTCGCAAGCGCCTCCGCCTCCGGCATCGCATCGGTAATCAGGGAGGAGAACGAGCCTTTGTCGTACAGATGATGTTCGCGTATCCAATACCCCGGCTGGTTGAAGGCGGGATCCATCGACCAGAACAGGTTGCTTTTCTGGTTGTCGCGCTGCGCTTTATACGCGGCAGTGCGCCAGATTTTGCGGTCGTCGGTCAAGGTGCGGGCGCCGGCGGCTGCGGCGGTTTCGCGCAGATGCGCTGCCCCTTCGGCTGCGTCGCGCGGGTGAAGCGCTGCTTCAGCCCCCTGACGCGCTCGATCACCGACTTGCCGAAGGATTGCGGCGCGGGCTTCGCTTCGGGCGTTTTCTTCACATGCTGCTCGACTTCGGCTTTCAGCGTGCCGGTCACGAAATGCCCGAACATCTTGAAATCGCATTTCAGCGACCAGAGCGGATAGGTGAATGTCGCGGGCTTGTTGCGCTCCACAAAGGCATGCGCCGTCCATGCCGAGCCGTAACCGGCGGCGACAGCGGCGACGGGCAGCCACCATTGGCCGGTCACGACCGCCGCGCCCAGCAGCGCAAGGCTCGCGCCCGTACCCGCAAGATGAATGGCGCGCGTCAGCGGCCTGGCATGTTCGTTCAGGTAATACGGCCAGAATTCCTGGAACGATTTGATGCGGTCCGTCACGGGTTGGCCTTCGGGCGGCGGTTGAAACGGGGGCCTTTGTTTACGGGCAGCGCGGCGCGTTCCTGCTCCACCTGGTAAACGCTGGGCAGTTCCTTCATCAGCTTGGCGAAGTAACGGTCGCATTTCACTTTCGCAAACCCGCTGGCAAGGATGCCGCGCGTTTCGATCTGCACTTCCGCGCCGTGTTTCTGCGCAAGACGCCGGATAGCGCGCACCATTTTATCGGTGGCCTGCGCTTTCGCCTCCGCCACGCTGCCGAATTCGGCGGATAATCCGCCCGGCTTGCGGCGCGGCAGTTTTGCCATCACCACATAACTGTCGGGCAATACCGATGATTGCGACGGCTTTGCCATGATTAAATACGCGGCCCGCCCGGCGATTTTTTCTTGGCCGGATACACGAAGTTTTCTTTTTCGACCGCCCCGACATAGGGCAGCTGCTTCAGCTTCGCCGCGAATTCATCGTCGCATTTCAGCATGGCGACGCCGATTTCGGTGAATTTGTTGCTCCATTTCACGTCTTTTTCGCGGCCTTCCGATTTGATCAGCGCATCGACTTCCTTGACCATGTCGAAGAAACTTGCGTCCTGCGCGACGGTCAGGATGTAGCTGTTGGGAACGGTGGCGGGGCCGCGCGGGCGTGCGGGATCGTGAACCATAAAATCCTCCGGCATTAAAATTGATTGATACCTTGGTAACCCCTTATGCGCGGTTAATCAAGAGGGTCGGAAAGGCAAGAGATGTCAGTTATTTACCGGCATCCTTGTGCAGCCTGCGTTCATGCCGGGCAAGGTAGATTCCCGCGAGCACCAGCACCGCCGCCCCGGCGACCTGCGGCACTGCCGGCATTTTGTCCCATAGCACAAGGTCGAGCAGCATGACCCAGATCATCCCCGAATACTGGAACGGCACCACGGTCGAGGCTTTGGCATATTTCAACCCCAGGTAAATCATCGCAAGCGATGCCGCATCCAGCACGCCAAGCCCCATCAGCAGCGCCCATTCGCGGGGCGCCGACGGCAACACGATGCTGTCGTGAAAAAACAGGCCGGAGAGCGCGAACATGCCGATATAAAAGAAAAACGGGAACGACCATGTGCTTTCGGTATCCGAGAGTTTCCGTACGATCACCTGCGTCATCGCAAACAGGAACGTACCCGCGATCATGCGCAGGATATAGGGCATTTGCGCGGGATCAAAGGCGGCGGCGATACCATTCGCCTGCTGCGCGACCATCGAATAAGTCACCGCGCCGAAGCCAACCAGCACAGCGGCCACCTGCGGAAACCCCATTTTTTCTTTCAGAAACACGGCGGACAGCAGCGTAATCATCAGCGGGCCGGTGAAGGCGATCAGGTACGCCGTTACCAGCGGCAGATGCGGATAGGCCGGAAAAATCATGAAGGCGGCCGACACGTTCAGAACCATCAGCACGACCTGCATGAATTTGCGCGGGCGCAGGCCTTTTAAATCTTTCTGCTGCGCGGCGATAACGACCATGCAGATCATGCCCACCAGACCGTCGAAGAACATGACCTGCGGCGCGCCATATCCCAGCTCCTGCACATATTTATTGAGCGCGGAAAACAGCGACAGGATGAAATAGGCGGCAAGCGTCAGCGAAATGCCTACGGCGGGAATATGCTGGCGCGCCATTACTCCGCCGCCGCGATCTGGCGCAGCATCGCCGCAGATTCCGCGTTCAGCCCCTGCGGCACAAATGTCGTTTCCTCCGGCGAGCGGCCTGTGAGCGTCTTGTAGAACACAAGCGCGGCAAGATACGTGCCGGGTATGGACGGATGATGGCTGTCCGCTTCATACAGCGGCCATTTTGAATTCTGTTTCAGCAAAGCGGCATAAGCATGACCGACAGGCGCCACCCTGGCGTTGATTTGCGCGGCAAGCGCGGATGCCGCCGCGAAATTTTTGTCGCGCATGTTTTTAGGCGATTTCAGGTAGCCGTAGCGTTTATCGGTGTACCAGAAACTGCCGGGCTGGCGTTCCCATGTTTCGAATATGACGGGTTTCGCGCCGGCCTTGGCGATTTCTTCGCCCCACAGCCGCGCAGATGTCGCCGTATCCTCGACGGTTTCGGGCAGCAGCGCCCAGAGGCTGTGTTCCTGCAGCACCACGAAATC
>JADYYV010000036.1 GCA_020853455.1 Alphaproteobacteria bacterium
CAGGAACTTTATATTTTTCGCACAGCGCAAGATCGGCCTGCAGCCGCGCGCTGTTCTTGCGAACGCTCAGGTTAATGGAATAGGGGGCGACCGTTTTGCCGGGATTTTTCGCGGTGTAATCGGCAAGCCCGTCGGTCACATCTTTCAAAAATGTCTCGAACTCCGCCGATGTCCATTTGCTGCCCGCCGGAAAGCTGCCGACGATGCCTTCCTTGCACGACGCCAGCACCAGGTCGGCATTCGACACAAGGAACATCGGCCCCACGATCAAGGGCAGGGATGTCTTGGCGCGCAGGTTGTCGGCTGGTTTTGTCATGTGTCCAGATTAGGCGCGTGATAATTGCGAGTCAATATCATCTGGCTTATGGCAATCAAAAACAGGTTGCCGATACGGCGTTAAAATCGGATACCAAAAGAATGAAACGTATTTTTATCGGCATCGCAGTCCTGCTGCTCGTCATCATCCTTGGTATCGGCGCTTTCGTCGGCACGACTGCGCATCGCCTGCATCAAAAAGGCGCGCGGGTGGAGGCAGGGTTGCTGGAATGGGCAAGGGCCAACCGCGATATCACCGAACCCTATGCGCTGGCGCAGCAGGTGAAACCGGCGCTGGCGGATGGCGACATGAAAACCGCCGAAAACCTGCTTGATAACGCGCTCGCGATGCTGGAGGAACCCGCAACGCCCAAAGCCGTGATGCCAAAGCACGAGGACAGCGACCTGTATGGCAATCCCCAAGCTGTTACGATCGAAGGATATGAAGGGCAGGCGATGGAACCGGCGGTGACGGCCGACGGCAATATCCTGTTCTTCAATAATGAAAACGACGCGAATGCGCAGACCGATATTCATTACGCCACCCGCACGGGCGATTTGTCTTTCAAATACGCGGGCAAGCTGGAGGGAAGCAACACCGCCAAGCTGGATGCGATCCCCAGCATCGATGAAAACGGGCGTTTCTATTTCACCAGCCTGCGCAGCTATGCCGAGGATATGAAGTCGCTCTATTCCGGCATTTTCAGGAACGGGCAGATTATCGACCTGCGCGCCGTGCGCGGCGACATCAACCCCAAGGCGGCAGGCGAGATCAATATGGACGCATCCATCAGCGTCGATGGCCGCCAGATGTATGTCGCCCGCGCGCGGTTCGAACCGGGCAGCGTCGTGCCCAGGGAATCCGACCTGATGCTGGCCAGCATCGACGGTTACGGCGCGTTCCGCATCGCGCCCGAAAGCTTCGCACAGCTGCTTAACGTCAATTCCGACGCGCTGGAATACGCGCCCGCGATTTCGGCGGACGGGCTGGAGCTTTATTTCACCCGTGCGATTGAAGGCGATGTGCCGCATATCATGATCGCGACGCGCGCCAGCACCAGCCGCCCGTTTGATACGCCCAAGGCGCTGGCCGCCCTTGACGGCTTCACCGAAGCCCCCGCCATCCCGAAAGACGGGCACGAGATGTTCTTTCACAAAAAAACCGACGGTAAATACAGCCTTTTTAGGGCCGTGCGGAAAAAGTAAGCAGGTGTTGACAAAACACCCCCAAATCACTTATTCATAAGGGCGAAAACGGGCGGAAATCACCAACCCCTGTGCCTTAAGTAACTGATTTTACTAGGTAAGCTGTTGTAGCTCAGTGGTAGAGCACCCCCTTGGTAAGGGGGAGGTCGGCGGTTCAATCCCACTCAACAGCACCATTTCCCACTAAATCATTCGTCGAAACCCAAATACCGCAGCTATCCGGCGCGGTTTTTTGCGTTGCCTTGACGCCCACGAAAAATCCCCCTTTCGTCCAAAAGGGGGATTAGTTCGCAAGGATCGTCATGGATTAAAGCTGGATGCCGTTGCCCGGTTTTTTGCTGCGGCTTGCGGCGGGGATGTCGTCGGTTGCGTTCGGGAAGGGGTTGCTGCGGTTGCCGAACGATCCGCTGATATTACTGTTCCAGTCGCGCTGCGGCAGCAGGTTGCCCATGCGGTAGCTTTCGCGGCGCTTGATGTTGATAAGCTTATCCGCGCCCGCGCCCGCAAGTCCGCCGCCCAGCAGGCCAAGGCCCGCATAAATCATGACCTCCAGCCATTTGAACGGCTGCACATCGAGCCCGCCCGCGAAGTTGTTCTGGTATATCGCGCGCGCGGTCTGCATGACTTCGCCGCGTTTTTTATTCGCGTTGCCGGGTTTGTAATCCTGCGTGATGCCGACATATTCCTTCACTTGCGCTTCCAGTGTTTTCGCGCTGTAGCCGGCCATACGGATGCCGTTGACGACGCGCGACGCGTCGGTATGCGTTGCGCTCGCGTAGTCGCGCGCGTTGTTCGCCGTCCGGAATTCCGCAGGCCCTGAATCGCTGTGCGAATTGGTGTTGTACTGCTCGCTGCGGGCTGTGCGCATCGCGGCCTGCCATTGCGGGGCGATGCTGCGCATGCCGCCGTGATTCGCGTTGATCGCTGGCTGCAGGGTATAAAGGTTCGAGCCTGTCGCCCATTTATTCGCCATTTCCAGCGCCTGCGCCTGTGTGGGGATTTTTCCCTTGAACAGTTCCTTCATGCTCTTTTCGATCGCATATTCGTTTTCGGGATCTGTTTTCGTCGAAAGGATCAGGCGTTCATTCACCTGCAGGTCGGGATGGCGTTCCAGGAACGCGCCCAGCAGCTTAGCCGCGACAGCGGCCTGCTCCGCATGATAGGTATAGGTGTGGACGGTGTAATCATAGACTTCTTCGCTTTTCTCCACATCGCGGCAGTTTTTGTTTTCGCTGTCGCATTCCTTTTCCGTCCAGCGGCGTGTTTTGGTTACGTCGCGGTGATGTTCGTCC
>JADYYV010000037.1 GCA_020853455.1 Alphaproteobacteria bacterium
CGAGTGTTGACGGTTACAACCTCGGCGTGATATTGCCCGGTTTCGGCGTAGATGGCGCAACAGCCTTCTCCAACAGCCCCTCTACCCCCTTCAGCAATTCGGAGTCCTTGAAGACCGTCAAATGCCGTTTCACAATCGACAGCGCGGTATGTCCGTCATTCGCCACGATCCGGGCATCCGCGCCGTTATCGAGCAGCACCTTCACCGTGCCCTCCACCCCCGCGCTGACCGCGTACATCAGCGCGGTTTCGCCGCGGTCGTTGGTGCGGTTGGGGTTTGCGCCGTGATCGATCAGCAGCTGGATGATTTCCTTGTGGCCGCCAGCTGCTGCATCCATTAACGCCGTGCGGCCGCCTTGCGCCTCGGCATCGGTGTCGGCGGGTGCGCCGTTGCGGATCAGGAAACGTGCCATATCCGCCTTGCCGCCGCTCGCCGCCGATTTTAACGCCGCACCATCGGCGTAAGCACCTGCATCGATCAACAGCTGCGCCACCTCGCGATGCCCGCCCCATGCCGCGCCGTTGAGCGCCTGTTGCGCGGGGAATGCGCCATGCTCCAGCAGGTTGCGCGCAATATCCAGATGACCGCCCGATGCCGCCGATACCAGCGCATGTTCATCCGGCACGCCGCCGCGATCCAGCAGCAGCGTGACAATATCGTTATTGCCGCCACCCGCCGCCGCCGACATCACCGAACGCCATGTATCGGGCTCCGACGGGTTGATCTCCGCGCCGCGCGCCAGCAGCAGCTCCACCATCTGGCGGTCGCCCCTGCCCGCCGCAATCGCCAGCACCGTGCCGCGCATCGTATCCGCCATTTCCACTTTTGCGCCGTGATCGAGCAGCACCTGCATGACCGCCAGCTGCCCCGTCATCGCCGCATGCATCAGCGCGGTCTGGCCGACATAAGAATGACGCCAAACCAGCGTATCGATCGCGGCGGGGAATTTCTTCGCGAAGCTTTCCACGTCATCCACGCGCCCCTCCCGCGCGGCTTCGACAAAGGCGCTGATTTCCTCCCAATCGGGTTGAGCGTTAAAAGCGTTTTTCAGTTGTCCGCGTGCCATGATCTTCATCCTTCTTAAAATCGTTTTGATGAATTCAGGCTACGGCTTTGGCTGGCATAGGTATAATATCGATTGATGATAGATATGATAGGCAAAAACTATTATAGAACGCGCACAGAGGCGCGCTAACCCATTGAAATCAAACGATGTCCGTTTTAAAACCTGATTCTGCAAGCCGTTGATCTTGCAAGGTTTTTAGAAACGACTATGTGCTGAAAACGGCACAAATACGCGCGAAAATCTACGCTTATACGGGGCTAGTGCTGCTTTCCGCGATGCGCGACCGTCACATCCGCCAGCGTAATCATCCCTTTATTCCCCATCATTTCAATCACATGCGGCATTATTTCCGCGATGTTATGATGGTAATCCACAATCTCCACCAGCACCGGTTTGTCGTCGGAAAGCCTGTTCAGGCTGGTTTCGCTGCCGGGGAGCAGGTTTGTGTGGCCGTAGGATAATTCGCCGATGAAGACGGATGCGCCGGCCAGATTGCGGCGGCGGGCGAACAGCACGATCGCTTCGTAAAGCGGCAGGCCGCCATGCGTGTTCCGTTCGCCGATATAGATGCGCATCATCTGGCGCAGTTCGGTGGTTTGCGTCATGATTTGCGCGCCGCGTATTCGCAAAGCGATTTATAGAGCTGGTCTTTGAGGTCGAGGCGGCGTTTCTTGAATTCTTCGGCCTGCGCGTCGCCCATGACGGCGCCGTCGCGGTGCAGTTCCTTGGCGACGGATTCATATTCGTCGAACAGGCGGCGGAAATGGTTGTCGCTGGTTTTCAGGACGTGGATCGCGTCCTTCATTTCGGAGAATTCGTGCGCGAGGTCGAGATGGATGGCGGACATGGGGTTCTCCTTTTCAAGATGGATATCTACCCCTATTCCAGCACGCCTTGCGTGCGGGCGGCATGACATTGGTCAAGTCCCTGCAAAAAAGCCGCCCCCTTGCGGAGACGGCTTTTTTGTAAATATCTGCGACCGGAAGGTTACGCGGCAGCTTCCTGCGCCGTCATCGCCTGACCGATATAATCGCCGACATATTTCAGCATCAGTTCGGTTTCGCCGGGGTTGTTGAAGAAGTGGCCGGCGCCGGGGATGACTTTGTAATCCACGCCGTTCGGGCCGCGCTGGTCGCGCAGCTTGTCGCACAGCTTGTTCACGGAGTCGATCGCGACGACCTGGTCGTTGTCGCCCTGCACGATCAGGCCTTCGTTCGGGCACGGCGCCAGGAAGTTGAAGTCATAGATGTTGGCGGGCGGGGCAATCGACACGTAACCGTCGATTTCCGGGCGGCGCATCAGCAATTGCATGCCGATCCACGCGCCGAAGGAGAAACCGCCGACCCACACGCTGGACGCGCCCGGGTTGACGCTTTGCAGCCAGTCGAGCGCCGACGCCGCATCCGCAAGTTCGCCTTCGCCGTGCGAGAATTCGCCCTGCGAACGGCCGACGCCGCGGAAGTTGAAACGCAGGGTTGAAAATCCGCGCTCCGAGAAAGACTGGAAAAGGGAATAAGATATTTTATTGTTCATCGTGCCGCCGCGCTGCGGGTTCGGATGAAGGATCAAAGCAATCGGCGATCCGGGGATTTTAGCGTGCTTGTAGCGACCTTCAAGGCGTCCGGCAGGACCGGTAATCATGATCTCAGGCATTCAGTTAAGCCTCCGTGGCTTTTATTGGTTGTTGTTGCCGTTTTTTTTCTTGTTGTTTTTCTGCTATACAACCCTCTACTGCGAACCAGAATGTACATTATGAAATTTTTTTGGCAAGGAAATTCTGGATTTAGCCAATAGTTTCATAGATTTACACCGTTTCGCTCACAATGATTACGGAAAGTATTTGTACTCAAATGGAGCTTTTCAGCGGCACATATCTCGACCATAACGCCACGAGTCCCTTGCGGCCCGAGGTGTTATCCACAATGCAGGAATTGCTGGGTTTTCCCGGCAATGCGTCGTCGATTCACAAGGCCGGCCGCGAAGCGCGCAAAAGAATCGAAGACGCGCGCGCGCAAATCGTCAGGCTCTTGAACGCAGGCCCGCGCGACATCGTCGTTTTCACTTCCGGCGCGACGGAGGCGAACAACCTTGCGCTGCGCGTGACGAATATCGAGCGCATCATTACCTCGGCAATCGAGCATCCCTCCGTTCTGCAGGCCGCGCCTCATGCGCAGATCATCCCCGCCCTGCCCTCCGGCATCATCGACCTCTCAGCGCTGGATATAATGCTGGAAGGCAACACGCAGCAGACGCTGATTTCCGTGATGATGGTCAACAACGAAACCGGCGTGATCCAGCCGATCGACGAAGTGGTGAAAATCGCGCGCAAATACGGCGCGCTGGTGCATACCGATGCCGTGCAGGCCGCAGGCCGCGTGCCGGTCGATATTCAGGCGCTGGGCGTCGATTTCCTGACGCTGTCCGCGCATAAAATGGGCGGGCCGCAGGGCGTCGGCTGCCTTGTGATCGCCAACTGCCTCAACGTCGCGCC
>JADYYV010000038.1 GCA_020853455.1 Alphaproteobacteria bacterium
ATCTGCCGCTTTGATATTCGGGAGTCTTCGACAAAATCCATCTCCGTGGTGTTGAAGAAGTTTCTAATAGAGAGTGTGTCAGAGAGGCCGGGCCCGTAACCCCGGCCTCTCATTTTTTTGGGTCATCGCCAGCCCTTGATTCAAAACGATTTCCAAAAATACTTTCCCGAATTTGCGATTAGTTTTTGACTCGAATCTGCTGCTTTGATATTCGGGAGTCTTCGACAAAATCCATCTCCGTGGTGTTGAAGAAGTTTCTAATAGAGAGTGTGTCGAGAGGCCGGGCCCGTAACCCCGGCCTCTCATTTTTTAAAGCCTTATAAATCATTGAATTTGCTATATATTTAAAAATACTTTGAGATAATCTTTGACTCGAATCTGCCGTTTTGATATTCAGGAGTCTTCGACAAAATCCATCTCCGTGGTGTTGAAGAAGTTTCTAATAGAGAGTGTGTAAGAGAGGCCGGGCCCGTAACCCCGGCCTCTCATTTTTTAAGCCCCTGTGATACCGATATATTTGACATATTAATTGAGTTTTTGCTAATCTGCCGCCTGATCAGGAATTCAAGGAGACACCGGAATGAAAAAAGCACGCCTCGCAGACGGATCCATCGTCCTCGCGCACCAGTTCGATGCCAAGGTGCATACGGGCGACCTTTGCTGCGCAGACCCCGATTGCGGCGCGCGCATGACATTCCGCCGTGAATCCCTGACACATGGCTCCTCCGCCATCCGCAGCGCATCGTTCGTGTCCAAATCGGTCGCGGAGCACAACCCGCTCTGCACAGAATACGAAGATTTCAAGATCATGGCGCAGCGCCGCAAGAGCATCGAGGAAGGGCTGAAGGAAGGCAAAACCATCGTCCTGAACCTCAACATGAAACTCTCCGAAGCGTTCAACGCGGCTGCCCTGCCCTCCGATGTGGTCGGCATGGCCAGCACGTCCGAAAAAGGCAATTACGTGACCGCGCCCGTGAAGAGCGTCGATGACCTGCTGGAACTGCGCGCGGTGATCGAGGCGAAGGGCGGCAAACCGGGGCTTGCAAAAACTGTCGTCAATTACAAAGGCAAGACCCTGCCGATCGAGGAATTTGTGGTGGATAGCCAGCGCAAATTCGGCGACCTGCTGGACAAGATGTATAAGGCCGTCGATCGCGCAAAACCGGGCGCGGAAATTTCGGAATTCCCGCGTCTGATCACTTTCAAGGCGACGCAGAACACCAAGGCATCGGAAAAAGGCGCACTGCGCGGCACGCCGATTACCTTTTACCGCGACGGCGGCAACAAGGTGATCCTGCTGCAAAAGGCGCAGGTGAAGAAAGAATTCGAGGAAACATTGCGCGGCGAAAACGTCTTTATCATCGCAGCTCCCACGCTGCAGGTGAACGAAGCCCGCCGCCTGCTGTCCCGCCTGCGCACCGAGCGCGAACAGACGATGTTCCTGAACCTGAATTGGCAGGTAACAGGCGTCCACCAGTTCACGCCCGTGGAGGAAGCCCCCCAGCCGAAAGCCGCCGCGAAGCCTGTGCCGCCGAAACCCGGCCAGCAGTCGATGTTCTGATTACTTGGCGGTTTCGCGATCGAATTTGCCGTTTTCGATGAAATAGCGCGTCTGCGCGACGGCCTCGTCATTGGTCGTGATGAAGGTATGCGTGGCGTGGATGACGATATGATCCTTCATGCCGTCGATTTTGGTGCTTTCGATCGATACTTTTCCGTCATCGGGGCCATCAATCACAAAAGATGAAATCGGGTCGATGCTGCGGTCGCCCGCAATCACGCCGACATCGCCCTTCAGTTTGCCCAGCAAAATATCGTAATCGAGCTTGGTGCGCAGTTCCTGCCCGGCTGGCCCATAGAAGCTTTTATAGGCGGCCGTTTCACCGGTAAAATCCGCAACCTCGCTGCCTTTGTTGGGCGGCGCGATCATGACGAAGCGGCCGAGCTTTTTCGGCGCGTGCTTGGACAGGTAAGCGCGAATGACCAGCGTGCCGAGAGAAGAGCCGACGAAATGCACCTTGCATTTCCGGCCTTTCAGGAATTTCTTCACTTCGGGATGGATGTTTTCCGCCAGTTCCGGAATCGTGCCGTTGCGCGACGGATAGTCGATGTTGATCACGTTGTAGCCGTGATCTGTCAGGTCTTCGCGGATCTCGTCCATATTCGCCTTCGTACGGCCGATACCATGCAACAGCACGGCGCAGTCGCCTTTGTCCGCATAAGCGGGCAGCGAAAACAGGCAGAGCCCCAGAAACAGCAGCGCCGCTGTTTTAGACATCCAGCAGCAGGCGTTGCGGATCTTCGATTGCGTCCTTGATGCGTACCAGGAACGATACCGCTTCCTTGCCATCGACGATGCGGTGGTCATAGGACAGGGCAAGGTACATCATCGGGCGGATGACGACCTGGCCGTTCACGGCGATCGGGCGCTCCTGAATCTTGTGCATGCCAAGGATGCCCGACTGCGGCGGGTTCAGGATGGGCGTGGACATCAGCGATCCGAAGATACCGCCGTTGGTGATGGTGAACGTGCCGCCCGAGAGTTCCTCAAGCGCCAGTTTGCCATCGCGCGCGCGGGTGCCAAGATCGACGATTTCTTTTTCGATCTGCGCAAAGCCCTTTGCATCCGCTTCGCGCAGCACTGGCACGATCAGGCCGGTGGGGGCGGAAACGGCGACGCCGATATCGTAATAGTTTTTATAGACGATATCCGTCCCGTCGATTTCGGCGTTCACCGCCGGGAAATCCTTGAGCGCCTGCACGGCGGCCTTCACGAAGAAGGACATGAAGCCCAGTTTGGTGCCGTGTTTCTTCTCGAAGCTGTCTTTGTATTGCGTGCGCAACGCCATGACATGCGTCATATCGACTTCGTTGAAAGTCGTCAGCATGGCGGCCGTGTTCTGCGCGTCTTTCAGGCGCTCGGCCACGCGCTGGCGCAGGCGGGTCATCCGTACGCGTTCTTCGCGATCGGCATGGGTGCGGGGGCCGGAGGGCGCGGCGGGGGCTTTTGCAGCGGGTGCTGCGGGCGCTTTGTTCAACGCCTCCAGCACATCGCCTTTCGTCAGGCGGCCGTCTTTGCCTGTACCGGCGATGCCTGCCGTATCAACTTTTTTATCATCCACCAGCTTGCGCACGGCGGGGGACAGGAAGCTGTCATTGCTGACAGGTTTTGCGGCGGCCTGCGCCGCTTTCGGTTCGGTTTTCGCAGGCGCATCGGCCTTGGCAGCTTTCGGCGCAGCCGCTGCGCCCGCACCTTCGCCGATCGATCCCAGAACCGCGCCAACGGCGACGTTCGATCCGGTCTGCACCTTGATTTCTTTCAGCACGCCGGCCGATTTCGCATTCACTTCCAGCGTAACCTTGTCGGTTTCCAATTCCACCAGCGGCTCGTCGACGGCGATGCTGTCGCCGACCTTTTTGAGCCATTTTGCGACGGTTGCTTCCTGAACGGATTCACCGAGCGCGGGGACGACGATTTCGACAGCCATGATAGACTCCTTTTAAACCTTTACAGCGTCAGCGCGGCGGTCAGCAGCGCCTCTTGTTCTTTGTTGTGCGTTTTCAGCGATCCGGTCGCGGGCGCGGCGGCTTCGGGGCGGCCGACATAGGACGGACGGCCAGCCTTGTGCTTGATGCCTTTCAAAACGCCTTCGATGCGGCGGTCGAGGAACATCCATGCACCCTGGTTTTCAGGTTCTTCCTGGCACCAGATGATTTGCGCGTTCGGATATTTTTTCAGCTCGTCCGCCAGCGGTTTTTCCGGGAAGGGATAGAACTG
>JADYYV010000039.1 GCA_020853455.1 Alphaproteobacteria bacterium
CCTGACGGCAAGCTTCAGCGAAGTCGCCGGGCCCGCCGTCATCAACGCCGAAGTGCAGGACATCATCGCCGACAGCAAATCCGCGCGCGACCGCGTGCAGGTGCTGGATCACGGCAGCGCGCCCGCCAGCAAGACCGCTTACGAATTCGTCCGCCCCGTCGTGCAATTCGCCGATGCCGCCATGATGGGCATGCCCTTGGAATCGCCCGCGCCTGCGCATCACCGCCATGCCAGATCGCATCGCCAGCCGCTGGCGGCAAAGGCGTAAGCGGTTGTTTTAAAACAAAACGCCTCCTTTTTATTGACTTTTAAACGCCATGTATTATGGTATATCCGCAAGTTTAAAGCGGAGCGAAAAACATGTCTTTGTTCGACTGGATCACCGGCACCAGCAACCAGCTGACCAACGAAAAACACAAAGCCATCCTGTCCGGCAACGAAGACGCGATTGCCGCGCTCAAGAAAATGGACAAGAAAATCGGCAAGCTCACCGCCGAATTCAACGGCGTCGGTCGCGTGCCGCCCGAAATCACCGCCAAGGTCGAAGCGCTGATCAAGGAAAACGCCGTTGCGATTTCAAAAGTCACCGCCGTCGCCCCGTATGAAGAAAACCGCACCGAACGCATCGGGTCGTTTATCCGCAACGAAGAACCCGTCACCTCGCAGCCCATCGACTGGCTTGAATACGTGAACAGGTTCAAATCGAACGCCGGCGTGCCGATCGAACAGCGCGTGGCGCAATTCAGGGTCGGTCGCTGACGGCTTCTTGCAGGAAATTCTGCACCGTGCGCACATAGCGCAGCAATCCGTCCTTCAGCATCCTGTCGCCCAGCTCGATGAAATCGACCGGCCGGCCCGCCTGCTGCAAAAACATCTGCACCAGCGCGACCAGTTCGGTCACCGTCCAGCGGCCGGTTGCGAATTTCTGTTTCAGCGCGGGCATGCCGCCCAGCTCCTCCTCGATCTCCGCCACCAGCCGCATATCGGGATGGACGACAAAGCAGCGCTCCGCATAGGTCAGCTCGATGCCGTTCATGACGCAGCCCCGCCGATCACGTCGCCGCCTTCAAGCGGGCTCATGCCCAGCGCGTGGCGTTTTTCGTTCACCGTCATGAAATCGCAGGCGGCAAGCCGCGACCAGGTTTTTTCGCGGCGCGGGGCCAGCGCCTCGATCGCATCCGCGTCATAGCCGATCGAAATATCGTCGCCGAAACGCGGGCTCAGCCAGTTGTTCAGCGCAGCCTGCATATGGTCCAGCAGCGGCAGCACCGCGTCGTCGAACAGCGCAAGGCGCGCCTGCTCGAAATTCGCGAAGGTAAGCGACCCTTCGATGCCGATCAGCTGCGGCGGCACATGAAATGCCAGCGCGATTTCGCGCGCCGACACATCCTTGCCCGCCAGCCAGTCCATGTCCTTGGGGCTCAGCCCCATCTCCCGCCAGTCCAGCCCGCCTTCCAATACCATCGGGCGTCCGGCATTGCCGGATCCTGAAAAATACTGCTCGATCTCCGCCTTCAGCGTGTCGCGCTGATCAAGGGTCAGCGTATCCAGCGCTTCGGGATGCGCGGGTTTATACACCAGCGCGCCCGACGGCCGCCCCGATGACTGCAGCAGCGCCGCGTTCCATTTCGCCGCTTCGTTATGCTGGTCGATCGAAAACGCCGCCGCCTCCATCGGGCTCATGCCGTACCAGTCGTCCAGCGGGTGGAACGATTTAACGTGCAGAACCTGCGACTGCCCGGTCAGCGCGTCGGCCTTGTAATCGAATGTCGATCCGTTGACCTGATAGCGATAGGCGGCGGGAAACCCCGCGCCGCCCGGTACGATTCTCATTCTGTCGGGGCGCAGGGTCCACAATTCCAGCGGCGCTTCGCCGTTCGGCCCCGCCGCCTCGATATAGCTGTTGCCCGCGATCAGGTAAAAAGCGAAGGCCGTTTCAAACAGCGCGGCGCCGCCCTGCTGCGGGTTCGGCTTGTTCAGCAAATCGACCAGCGGATGATCGTGCAGCCGTTCGCGGGACGGCCCCTTGCCGCGAAACACCGTCCACGGCACGCCCGCCGCGTTGCGGCTGACCAGCGATATGCAGCGGTACGCCACCACGTTTTTCTGGTAGCCCTCCATCGCCAGCTGGTCGTACTGGCGCGGCGTAAATTTCGCTTCGCGCACGCCGAACGGCACCAGCAGTTTTGCCGATGCCGACGTTTTCACTTCCTTGCGGAAGGGATTTTTGAATTTCATGTTCATTCCTTTGTAAAACAAAAGCGTCATCCCCGCGAAAGCGGGGATCTTGTCGGCCTTGTGAATCGTTCTGCCGAAGCAGGAGATCCCCGCTTTCGCTGGGATGACGTTATTGTTAACTCCACACCTTCGGCCCCTGCGGCGGCGGGCCGTTCAGCATCAGTTCAGTCATCGCCCAGACGCGCGCATCCACGCGGTCGGGGCTGTCGGCATTTTGCAGCGGGTCGAAGCCGCACATTTGATCCTCCAGTTCCGCAAAACGCCCGGCATGTTTTATGCGCCCCAGCATATCCAGCGCGGCGACGGGTTCGGCGCGCGTCGTTTTGCCGCGGCTGGCGCGCACGGCCTTATAGGATAAACGCGGATCGATCGACCGCAGCGTGCATTCCACAAGGTCGCCGCCCTGGTTGACCTCCGCCACCACGCGGTCGGCGGAAAAATCGTGATAGGCCTTCACCACGCGCTGCGCCCAGTCGAGCGGCGCATAGCGCCCCGATAAATCGGCCAGCACATAACCGCAGCCGTCGCGCCCCAGCCCCGCCACGATAATGCCCGTTTCGTCGCTGCCCTTTTTCGCCGATACCGCGGGATCGACCGCGATAATCACGCGCGCCATATCGGGCAGCGGGCTTGCCGCGCGGTTCGATTCAATCTGCGCGCGCGTCCACAGCGCGCCCGCCACATCGGCATGGAACGCCTCTTGCGCCGTCGCCGGATATTCGCGCCGGAAAATATTGTTGCCGCCAAGGCTGATGATTTTTTGCCGGCGCCAGTACACTTGCGCGTCATCCAGCCCGAAACTGCCGGCATAGGCGCGTTCCTCGTCGGTCGCCGCAAAATCCACGGGCGGCTTGCGGCGGTATTCGTCCTGCCAGAACCACGGGATGAAAATCAGCCGGTATTCCGAATCCGCGCCTTGCGCATCCTGCGCAAGTTTGTAAAACAGCCCGTCTGCGCCGGCCGAAGTGCTTTCCAGTATCACCTCCGTGCCGTCCGCGTCCGGCACGGCCTGCAATGCGCCCTGCATATGCTCGTCCGCATTCGCCCAGAACGCGACTTCCGATCCGTGAAAAAACTGCACGGTCGCGCCGCGCCCCACGCCCGCCGATTTCGCCGTGCCGATGCGGTATCCGGAATCCAGCGCGCCGAAAAACAGTTCCTTGCTGTTCGACACGCGCGTTTTCGCCTTTACCGCATCGGGGCAATGGTCGTGGAAACGGCGTGCAATCTGGTATATGCCGCGCGACGCCTCGTCCAGATGCGTCAGGATAAAGGCGGAACGTCCTTTGTGGTGCGTCACCTTCCAGTAAAACCGTGCCTCCACATAGGTCGAACAGCCCTGCTGCCGGCCCTTCAAAATTACCGCGCGCACGCGCCCCGTTTCCGCCAGCTGCTTTTCCAGCGCGGCGTGGATATGCGCCTGCGCCGTGTTCAGTTCGAACGGCACGATGCGCCCCTGCTTGCTGCGCAGTTTCAGGCAGGTTGCGGCGTAATGCGCGAAATCGTCCTTGAACCGCTGGCGCTCCGCTTTGCTGAAGGTTTTGTCATTCATTCCAGATCCTTCAGCGCGTCTTCATGCGCGGTTGCGTCTGCCTTCTTCTTCGCCGCGCGCTTGGCGGGCGTCACGCTTTTGCGCATCAGGTCGGGCATGCGCTTGCGCAGCAATGCCAGCGCGGCGTTTACCTGCGTCGCGTCCATCTTTTTCTTGCCCAGTATGTATTTTTCCAGCGCGCGGATGATCGCCAGCGCGGCAATCTGCTCGCGCAGCGGTTTGCTGTGCTTCTTTTTCATTTTGATTTTCTTGGGGTTGTTTTTGATTCTGGTGGGGGATGTTCCCCCGCTCACACTTCTTGAGCCTGATTAAATCCTCTCAACTTTGACCTCAAGATTCAAGGTAATTTATTGTTACAACGCGTTTGTGACAGCCTTTTTGCCAGCAAGATTCGCGGGTTGAACCTGAAAACTTTTTTTCAAAACGCCGCGCCGTGTAACGCGAATGTTACGTTTGCGACAGCAAAAAGCGCCGCTTTTGGCGGCGCTTTTCGTGTAAATGCGCGAATCAGCCTATTGCGCGGGGGCGGGCGTCGTCGCGGCGGGCGCATCGGGGATCGCCGCCGTCAGGCCCTCCGGAACCGCGGGCGCTGCGACCGGTGCCGCCGCAGGTGTTGCCGCCGCCGGCGCTGCCGCGGGTGCGGCTGCCGGAGCTGCCGGTGCCGCTGCCGCAGGGGCTGCGGCGGGTGCGGCTTTCTTGTTGAAGTAATCGCTGCGCGCCTTGCTGCCGGATTTCAGGCGTTCGTATTTCAGCATCCGGTCCTTGCAGGCCTGATAGTTATTGTTGTCGGTCATAAACGCGGCGCATTCGTCGGCGGGCGCTTCGGCTGCCGGTTCGGCGGTGGGCAGTGCGGGCGGCTGCGTCGCATCCTTGAAAACGGGCGGCGTCACCTGCGGTGCGGCGGCGGGCGTCGTCGCCGCAACCGGTGTGCCGGCCGCCGCCGTCGCGGGGGCTGCGGTTGTGGCGGCAGCCGCAGGCGCGGCGGTGGTCGCTGCCGCTGTCGCGGCGGGTGTCGTTGCAGCGGCGGGCGCGGCCTTCGGCGTTTCGTAATTCGACGGGTTGGATTTGCCGGTGGCACCCTGATAGGTGGTGTAATTGCGGCCCGATTCAGCGGCCAGCGCCGTGCCGCCCAGAACGGGCAGAGACAGAATCGTCACAAGTCCAAGAAGCTGCAAGGTTTTCATGTCATTCCCCAAAATTCAAGAAACGGCACGCCCGGCCCGGCTGCCTCCATTGATAATAGTATTATATCACTCAAATATAAGGGGATTATTAAAGCGGGCGGCGAAAAGGCTCAACGGTTATAGTTTGCCTTTGATTTATCAGCCTTAATTTCCGGGTCCCAGCTAAAGAAAGACTTCTTCTTCCTGGTTTTTTTGGGCGCGGGGGCGTCTTCGGGCGCATAGGCCAGATCTTCGTCTGCCGCCGTTTCTTCCTGTTTGCCGCCGGCGGTGCGGCCGTCTTGTACGCGCACGAAATTGCGGGCGGTTTCCGCTTCCGGTTCTTCCTGCAGTTTCTTTTTGGCTTTTTTCTTCTTGGTCGCCTTTGCCGCCAGCATCGTGTGGCAGGTCTGGTACGGCTTGTTATAGCTCGATTTCACGATCGCCGCTTCTTCCGGCTCCAGCTGGTCGAGGCATTTTTGCAGCGAGGTGACGACGCGCGTTTGCGGCGCGGGCGCCAGTTCGTCGGATGCCGCGGGCTGGTCTTCGGTCGGCGCGGGTGCCTGCCCCTGCCATTGCCCCTCGACCGGCGCTTTTTGTCCCGCGCTGTAATACTGCACCTGCGCCAGGGCAGGCGAAGCGGTCAGCAGGGCGATGGCGGCGGTCAGGAAAATTTTCATTACGGCGTGGGTGCTTTCGGTTTTTTGTTTTGAGAATCATCCGTAGCAGCCGGATTGTTTTCGTTCGCGGCGGCGGCCGTTTTTGCATCCGCCGCCTGCGCATCGGCAGCCGCCTTTTGCGCCGCCGCCATCATCAGCGTCTGGATGAAATCGGTGCGGCGGAATTCGACCGCGATATCGAGCGGCGTCTGGCCCTTTTCGTTTTGCAGCGACATATCCGCGCCATGCGCCAGCAGCGTCTGCAGCGCGCCGATTTTGCCGGTGCGCGCGGCGATGTGCAGCGGGGTTTCGCCGCCCGTTGCCGCCGCGTTCACATCCGCGCCCGCTTCCGCGATCATGCGGGTGAAACCGGCGTTGTCGCGCGTCGCCGCGTAATGCAGCGGCGTCCAGCCGGCGGCGTCCTTCGCGGCGTCCAGCGAATGGTTGCCGTCCTTCATCGCCTTCACCAGCCGCTCGGCGATCGGTTCGCTATCCGCCATGATCGCGGCATGGACGGGGTATTGGCCGTTCTTGCCCGCGATATTCACATCCGCGCCGAAATCCAGCAGCTTTTCGATCACGGGCGCCTGCGTGTGGCGGGCGGCCGCGTGCAGCAGGGTGTCGCCGTCTTTTGCGGTCAAATTCCAGTTGGCTTTATCGCCCAGCGCTTCCTTTACGTCGTCCAGCCAGCCGGCCATGTAATTGGTTTCAATCGCCTGGTGCAGCGGCGTTGCGCCGTTGAAATCCTGCAGGTCGACGCGCGCGCCGCGTTTAATCAGCTCCACCCCGAAATCGGAGTGATATTTGCGGAAGGCGTGGTGCATGGCCGATCTGCCGCGGCTGTCCTGTTCGTCGATCTTTGCGGCCATGCCGGGGATCGCCAGCAGCGATTCCAGCGTCTTTTCGTCGCCGCCGCGTGCGGCAAACATCAGGGCGGTGCGGCCCCAGTTGTCTTTCTTGAAAACATTCGCGCCCTGTTCCTGCAAAAACTGCGCCGCCAGATGCTTGCCCGATTCCGCCGCCATCATGAACGGCGTCATGGCGTCGGATCCGCGCGTCGGCTGGTCGATATTCGCGTTATGCGCGACCAGCAGTTTCATCACGTTCACATTGCCGTTGCGCGCGGCCACATGCAGCGGCGATTGCTGTACGGTTGCAAGCGGCGACAGGTTCACATCCGCGCCGTGGCTCACCAGCTGCCCGATGATTTCGGCGTGGTCGTTGTACGAGAAACTGTAATGCTCGATGATCGTATCCAGCGGGCGGCGGCCGTAATCATTCGCGAGATTCGGGTCCGCGCCCAGCGCCAGCAGGTGGCGGATCTTGTCCTTGCTTTGCTGTTCCGCCGCCTTGTTCAGCGCGGTCTGGCCCGATCCGTCCTTGGCGTTCAGGTCGAAACCGCCGTTATACAGCAACAGCAGCATTTCGGCGTAATTCTTGTCGTTGATCCAATGCACCATCGACGATTTGTTATAGGTGCTTTCCGGCCCTTTTTTGCAGTCCGCGCCAAGGCTCAGCAGCAGTTTGGCCGCTTCCAGATGGCCGTTTTCGACCGCGATGAACAGGCTGTTGCGGTTTTCGTTGTCGGTCTGGTTGACGTTGCCGCCGACCGCGACGATTTTTTCGATGATCGCGGGCTGGTTGGCGGCAACCGCCGACATCAGCGGCGTCCAGCCTTTGTTATAGGTGCGGTGGTCGTTGATGCCGCGGCGCACCTCCGGCAGCGTCAGCAGCGCGTCGGCCGCCGCCGCATTGCCCTGCGCCGCCGCCAGATGCAGCGGGGTTTCGATCTGGTTGTTGCGGATATTCGCATCCGCCTTCAGGTCGATCAGCTTTTGCAGCGCTTCGGGTTTTTTGGCCGATACCGCCACATGCAGCGGCGTCGCGCCCTGCGAATCCTGCTGGTTCAGCGACAGGCCGGCGCTGTGCAGGTATTCGATCAGGTCGGGGCGGTTTTTTTCCGCCGCCAGATGCATTGCGGTGCGGCGGTTGTCGATGGCGGGCGACGCGGGATCGGCGCCGAAGCCGCGCAGCTGCGCGATGAATTCGACGGGGCATTCTTTTTCAATCGCCCAGTCGAGCGCGTTTCTTTTTTTGTCGTCGCGCGCCTCGAACGACGCGCCCTTATCGACCAGCACGCGCACCATATCGATGTTGCGCGCGGCAATCGCGGTGAACAGCGGCGTCTGGCCTTCCTTGTCCGGCTGGTTCGGGTTCGCGCCGACGCGGGAAAGTTTTTCCACCGCCGCGCGGTCGTTTTTTTCGACCGCCAGATGCAGCGCGGTCGCGCCCCTGGCGTCCAGCGGGGCGTTCACGCCCGATCCGTCTTTCCGCGATTTGCCGTTGAAGTCCGAATTGAATCCACGCATGGGGGGCATCATTTGACCTCGCTGTCAGGGGCGGGAGGAAGGAAGGGAACGGAATCTTTGGAAAGCGGTTTGGCGGTCGGCGTCAGCGTCTCGATCAAACCCGGCATCACCCGCACCAGCTGCCGCAGCGCGCGGCCCTGTTTTTCGACAAGGCTCATGCGCGGAAAGGCATCGGTCAGCGATTTGGGTGCCTTGGTCAAAGGGCGTCCGTCCTGTTTATTCCGCAGATTTTCGATGTATAGATTCTTGACAGAATAGGGGCAGGGGGTCAATTCCCTACCTTATAAATTGCGCCCTGTTCACATAAGGCCAAGCAATTGTTTCCCTTGAGGGATTTTGCTGCGGCGCGAGAGGGGCGTGAAGTCGCGTTTCGCGCGGAATATTTTTTCATATTGCAATGGACCGTTAGGCCGCGCGCATCGAGCCGCACGCCAGCGCCCATCCCGATGAAAATCGGCATGGGCGCTTCGCGCGAGAAAACGTGTCACATCCCGCCGTAATACCCGCCATAGCCGTTATAGCGTTTCGGCGTGGGGTTCAGGCCTTTTTTCTGGAGGTGTTGCTTGATCGCGTCGGTGGCCTGGCGTTTGTCGAGGCCGTGAGCCATGTCGTAGGGGGTGTATTTCTGGTTGTCTTCGGCAAGCGGGTCGGCGCCGCCGGCCAGCAGGCTGCGCACCATCGCGGCCGAGTTATAGCCGTTCAGCACGGCCAGATGCAGCGGCGTGCGTCCCGACTGGTCCTTGGCGTTCACCTTCGCGCCGGCCTTTACCAGCTTGGCGACTTCGGCTTCAAGCCCGCTCTGGCAGGCGACATGCAGCGCGGTCTGCTGGCTCCAGCGTTCTTTTGCTTCGCAGTCCACGCCTTTTTCGATCAGCTTGTCGATGAGGTCCAGCTTGCGGCGGCTGAGCGCCAGATGCAGCGGCGAATTGCCCTGATCATCGACCGCGTTCACGTTCACATTGCGGTCCAGCAGTTCCTTGGCGAGCGCGATATTGTGGTCCATGATCGCGGAAATCAGCGGCGTGCGTTTCCAGTTGTCGCGGCCGTCGGTTTCCGCGCCGCCGTCGATCAGCTTTTTCACGGTGTCGATTTTCAGCGTCGTCGAAACATGCTGCAGCACGTTGCGGCCCTGCTTGTCGCGCGCGGTGCAATCGGCGCCCGCGCCCAGCAGCGTGCCGACCGCGTCGTCGTTCGATTTATATGCGGCCGCCATCAGCGGCGTCACGCCGTCGGAATCCGCCTTGGACGGATCTGCGCCCGCTTCCAGCAGCAGCGCCATCATGCGCTTGCTGCCCGAGCGCAGCGACAAAATCAGCGGCGTGGTGCGCTGCTGAGAATCGCATTTCGCCACATCCGCGCCGTTTTCGATCAGCAGCTTGGCCAGTTTCAGGCTGTCGGCCTCCGCCGCTTCGTGCAGCGGGGTTGCGCCCTGCTTGTCGGGCAGGTTGACGTTCGCGCCCTTGTCGATCATTTTCACGGCCAGCTTTTCGTGGCGGCGCAGCACCGCAAGGTGCAGCGGCGTGCGGCCGTTGATGTTGACGGCGTTCACAAGGCCCGAGCCTTCGGTCTTCAAAAGGTAATCGGCGACCGCCGTTGAATCGACGCGGTTCGCGGCCAGATGCAGCGCCGTGTCGCCTTCGTTGTTCGACGAAAAAATCGCGACGCGTTCGAACAGCAGCGCCTGCACGGATTCGACGGTGTTCTTTTCCGCCGCGCGGTGCAGCGGTTGATAACCTTTGTTATCGGGGCGGTTCGGGTTGCCGGTATATTCCAAAAGCGCGCGGATGGTGGGCACGGTCGCATTGCCCGCCGCAACATGCAAAGGCAATTGGCCGTCCGCATCGGTAATATCGGCGTCGCAGCCCGCTTCCAGCAAAAACGGGATCATTTTATGCGTCGCGTCGCTTTTCAGCGCCTCGAACAGCGGGGTTTTCTTTTCCTTGTCGCGCGGGTTCAGCTGGCAGCCGAATTCCATCAGCATCACGGCGATTTCCTCGCTGCCCACAGATACGGCGTGGTGCAGCGGGCTGCGGCCGTCCTTCGTCGCCTTGTTCGGCGACGCGCCGGCATCCAGCAGGTTGGCGACCTTGTTGACGTCCTGCGCCAGAATCGCCTCGATCAGCACGGTCTGGTTGGTGGCGGGGTCGACGATCCGGTCGGGCTCGCGGATATACTTGAAAGAATCTTTGGCGGATTTGGGCGCGGGCTTGTCGAGCGACGCGGGTGTCGGTTTCACATCGTCGTCATCATTCGCAGGGTCATGTGCGGGGTTCTTGCCGCGGACTTTTTTATGCTGCGAATTCTTGCGACGCGCCATGCCTTATCCTCCGGGTCTGAATTTCTTGTACGAAGTCTCGAACTGCTTTTGCAGCTGCAGCTTTTCCGCTTCTTCCAGCGACCAGCGCAGCGAATAATTGGTGGAACCGGCGGCGTGGATGCTGGCCGTGCGGTTGAAATTGTCGGTCAGGAGCAAATCCGCGCCCGCCTTCACCAGCGCCTGCGCGGCCTCCGCATTGCCGCGCGCGGCCGCGATCATGACGGCGGTTTCCTGTTTCGCGTTGCGGGCGTTCACGTTTACGCGCGTCGCCAGAATTTCGTTCATCTGGCGCACGGCGCCCCACCAGGCGGTAAACATCAGCGCGGTTTCGCCGGCGTTATTGACCGCGCGCGTATCCGCGCCCATCTGCAGCAGGCGGGACAGGGAAAATCTTTTGTCGCGCGACGCGGCATAAAGCAGCGGCGTGTTGCCGGTGGCGGGGTTTTTTTCCTCCAGCGATACGCCGGCGCGCACAAGCTTGCCGATCGCCTGGGGCGAATCGTTGTCGATCGCCAGCATCATCGGCGTATCGCCCGAAGGCCCGCCGGGCGCGCAGGCGAAGGCGCCGGCATCCAGCAGCGTATCGACGATATTATAATGCGATTTTTTCAGCGCGACATGCAGCGCCGTCCATTTGTCGTCGTAACCGGTCGGTTCGATGGACGGCGTGTTGATGAAGGCCGCGCCGCCTTTGCTTAATATAATGTCCAGCTTTTCGGCGTTGCCGGTAAAGGCCGCCAGATAGGTCGCGTTGAACACCAGCGGCGTGTTGGAATACGACATCTTGCCGGTCGCGAAATTGATATCCGCGCCAAGGTCCAGCAGGTCGCGCATCTGGCCCGCGTCGCCCTTCAGGATCGCAAGGCCCAGCGGCGGCATGTTTTGCTTGTTCAGCGCGTTGATATCCGCGCCAAGGTTGATCGCTTCGCGCAGTTTTTCGACAGGCGCGTGCAGCAGCACCAGTTCGTGCAAATAGGTATTGCCGTCCTGATCGCGCGGAGCGTTGATATTGCGCGGATGGGGCGCTATGGGGAAATTCCCCTCGGGCACGGTGTTTTCCTTAAATCTGCTGAAGCGTCAACAGCCGGAATTATCGCCTGTTTTTCCACCCGCGGGAAGAGGGTTTCTGGAAGCGTTTGCCGCGGCTGCCGAAGACGGATGCGGATTGTTCCTGCTTTTTTTCTTCTTCAAGGCGTTCTTGCTCTGCAGCATGGCGCTTGGCGTACAGGGCGTGGCCGTATTTTTTGATCTCGATCTGCTTTTCTTTTTCGGCGATGACATGGTTCACGCGCTGCTGGAATTCGGCGGGCGCAAGGTCGCGCGGGCTTTTGCCGTTCTTGTCGCGCACGAAGGGATCGGCGCCCGCATCCAGAAGCGCGATTACGGTTTCCAGCTTGTTTTTGTGCGCCGCGATATGCAGCGGCGTCTGTTTCAGCTTGTTTTTCGGGTCAAGCTCCGCGCCCGCCCGGATCAGCATGCGCGTGATATCGGCCGAATGGGTTTCGGCCGCCACATGCAGCAGCGATTCGCCGGTATGCGTCACCTGTTTTACGTTCGCGCCCAGATCCAGCAGCAGTTTTACGGCTTCGGTAAAGCCCGACTGCACGGCAGGGAACAGCGGGGTTTCGCCCCAGAAATTTTCCAGCTTGTCGACATCCGCGCCGCGCTCCAGCAGCAGGCGGATGAAGGGCAGGGTTTTCTCGCGGGAATCACGGTGCCCCAGCAGGTACATCAGCGGCGTTTCGCCGTGGCCGTCGCGCTCGTTCACATCGACGCCGTAATCCAGCAGCTTCACCACAAGCGCGCGGTTGCTGGTCTCAAGCGCGATGCGCAGCGCGCTTTGTTCCTTGCGGTCGGTGTTGAAGATGTCATGCACGGCGGCGGCGTCGCGGTGCGCCAGCAATTCGTCCATGATTTCCAGGTTCGCGCGCGCGGCCAGGTGATAGGCGTTCTGCCCGTCTTCCTTCGGCGGCATTTTCGCGGTCACATCCGCGCCGTAATAAATCAGCAGTTTCGCCATCGCGACGTTGTTGTCGCCGATCGCGATATGCAGGGCCGGCAGCCCGTCGTCGAAACGGCGGACGGAGGGGTTCGCTCCCGCCTCCAAAAGCGCGGTTGCCGCCGCGATATCCTGCTTTTCGACGGCGCGATAGAACGCCGTGCCGTCATTCGCGTCGCGCATATGCACATCCGCGCCCGCCGATACCAGCAGCGGAATGATATCGCTCCAGCCGTGTTCGACCGCGAAATGCAAAATCGTGCGCTGTTCCGATGAATCGCGGTCGTTGATGACCTTGGCGGTATCGACATAGGTGGCGTTCGCGATGCGGTCCAGCAGTTCCTGCCTGTCGCCGTTTTGCGCCAGTTCCAGCAATGTCTTGCGCGTCTCCGTCATGGGCGGGGCGCTTTCGGTGTCGGCGTTTTTAGCAAGGCGCGTTCCAGCAGCATGACGATCGCGGTGTTGTCGCCCGCGCGGGCATGGCTCAGCGCCGATTTGCCGTCGCTGTCATACAGCTTCGGGTTCGCGCCCGCATCCAGCAGCAAGCGCACGGCGGGGGCGTTTTTCTGGATCACCGCCTCGATCAGCGGGGTGCGCGCATCGGCCATGTGGCGCGCGTTCAGATCCGCGCCCGAATTGATCATCATCTCCAGCGCCGTGGTGGTCGATTTATGCAGCGTGTAATAGATCGGCGTAAAGCCTTCATGATCGACCGCGTCGGCGTCGATTTCATGGCTCAGCAGTTCCGACATCGCCCATTCGCCGTTCGCCGTCAGGATGGCCGATGCCAGCGGCACCATGCCGGTCGCGGGCGATTTCTGGTCGGGATCCGCGCCGCGCGAAATCAGGAAGCTCACGAATTCCGCGCGCTTTTTGCCGTCGTTCAGGTCGGTATTGCCCGCGATCAGCGACAGGGGGGACAGCCCGCCTTCGCCCGCCGGACGGTTTACATCCGCGCCGTTCAGCACCAGTGTTTTCACGAGCGGCATGTTGAACTGCGCCAGCGCATGGCCCAGCGGCGTCACGCCGTCGGCATCGGCCGCGTTGATATTCGCGCCGGATTTCAGCATTTTCGCGGCGACGGTCGCCATGCCGCGTTCGATCGCCAGCTGGAAACTGGTGCGGTGCTTGGGGTCGGTGGAATTCGTATAGCTGTCGATGCCGCGCACGACCTCGGGGAATTCCAGCAGCGCTTCGGCGACTTCGGTCATGCGGAGTGATACGGCGATCAGAAGCGGGGTGGAGCCGTTCGGCGTGCGCTCGTTGGCGTCGGCGCCGGCGCGGATCATCGCCTCCACCATGCGCGTCTTGCCCTTTTCGACCGCGCGGTGCAACAGCGTGCGGCCGTCCACCATATTGCCCGGCACATAACCGCCGTGGCGGACAAGCGTTTCCACCACATCGACCTTGCCGAAATTCACGGCGTCTTCCAGCGCGGTCACTTCGGGCTTGTCTTTCTTGCCCTGCTTCGCATTCGCGCCGTTTACCAGCAGGAATTCGACCATCTCGTTGCTGCCTGCGCGCGCCGCGATATGCAGCGCGGTGTCGCCCTGCAGGTTGTACGCGCCAAGATCGAAACCCGCGCGCACATATTCTTTTACTTTATCCAGCTTGTTCTGGCGGACCGCGCCGAAGAACAGCGCGGGATCGACCTCGATGCCTTCGCGCGTGATTTGTTTTTCCAGTTTCGGTTTTTCGGCGGGCTGCTCTGCGGCGGCGTCCCTGGACGCGGGCGGCTGGCCGGTCACGTCGTTGAAAATATCCTTCACGCCGCCGGTCAGGCGATCCATCGCCTTCTCGAAGTTGCTTCTGCGGTCTTCAATATTTTCGTCGTCGTCCGGCGTCATAATTTCCCTTCCAGCGCGCAAACAAAATAAGGCGCGTTGATTCGTCACTACGCAGCTGTCAGCCAAGCATCAGGATTTGCATAAGGGTATAACCTGACGCCAATACCCCGCCAATAGCTTATGGGAAGATTCAGATGCCGGGATCGTAGCTGGGGGCCTGCGGGGCGGGGCGGTTTTTAATTACATAATCCCGCATCGCGTCCTCGATCAGGCCGATGGTCGCGGCTTTCTGGTTTACCTCCGCCTGCGCCAGCGCATGGCCAAGGCGTTCGTAATTA
>JADYYV010000040.1 GCA_020853455.1 Alphaproteobacteria bacterium
ACCTGGTTGCCGGTGTACCATTTCGTGCTGATGGTGATGGCGTCGATCACGGCGCGTTTTTTCAGGCCGATGATCATCCAGTTATGCGCGGCATGGTTGAAATCCAGCGATTCAGCACCGTCGGTCACGCGGGTCGCCATGTGGCGGCGCGATTCATAGCCCCAGTATTTCGCGCCCATATGCGTGAAATCGCCGCGGCAATCCTTGGGCTCCTGCGCGGTCATGGCTTCGTGCGGGTTCGTGAAATCGGATTCCGAATAGGCCATCAAAATGGCGGGGATCGGCTTGCGCCCGTTATGGGTGTTCAGCTTGCCGGCTTTGGCGGTTTTTGGGGCGGCTTTTTTCGCGGGCTTTTTGGCCATGATAGTCCTGCAATTGCTTGTTTGACGGATACCCGTTTTATGCAACTATTGTGCAGGCAAAGCAACCCCCCGAAAGTGCCATGAAAACCCGCCTTTTAAAGCCCGAGCCGCTGACCCCCGCCGCGTTCAAGCCTTTTGGCGACGTGCTGGAGACGGGCACAGCGCAGGAATTGCGCCACATCAACTACGGCAACACGGAGCGGTATCACAGCATCGCGTCGCTTGATTTGCTGCTGGGCAGCGGAACGCCGCTGGTGAGCATTTTCAGGTCGAAGCCCCTGCCGCGCCCGATCGCGCTGAAGGTGATGGAGCGGCATCCGCTCTCCAGCCAGGCGTTTTACCCGCTCGACAATCATCCCTATATGGTCGTTGTTGCGCCCGCCGGCGATTTCGACGCATCGAAAATGCGCGCCTTTATCGCGGGGCCGAAGCAGGGCGTGAATTACGCGCGCGGCACTTGGCACCATTACAGCCTCGCGCTCGACAAAATTTGCGACTTCATGGTCATCGACCGCGGCGGGCCGGAGCGGAACCTCGACGAGGTCTATTTCGAGGGCGACGATATTATGTCGATCGATTATTGACGTAACGGCGTTATAACGCGCGTTCATGTTCGGTTTTCCCTTTAATTAACAGTCTGTTAAGCCACCCGACCTATCATTGGAAAGTATTTTCCAAGGATCGGGCGTTACGCCGCGTCTTATCCTTGTTGCAACGCGTTTGAACGGGATCACCGCCATGAAATTTTTCGCGCTTTTCGCCATTGCCCTGTCGATGCTGCTGCCGCAACGGGCAGAGGCGTATTCGGCATCCGACCTTGAAACGGCGAACAAATATTATGCCGAAAAATCATGGCAGCTGGCGGCGGCGGAATTTGAAAAATTCGATGGCCAGAAAGCGGATGAAAAACTGCAGCGCGAAGTGGGTTTCAAATGGGGCGACAGCGTATTGCAGCTGAAGGACGAAACGCGACTGAAGCCCGCTGAAACGAAGCTGCTGGAACTGGCCGATGGCAAAACCGATGACCGTTGGCGCGCCGAGGCCGAAGCGTCGCTTGCCACGCATTACACGGCGGTCGATCAATACGGCAAGGCGGAAGCGATCAAGAAATACCTCGACGATGCGCGCGACTGGTGGGCGGGATCATCGGATGTCGATCTGGCGCGTGAAAAATTCATCGGCATCAGTTTCCAGCTGGCCGATTTCATTACCAGCCGCTGGGGCTGGTACAACGCCGATATCCGCCCGATCCGCATGGGCGGCAAGCGCATGATCGCACCCGTGCCCCCGCCGCAACAGCCGCAGGGCAATGAATCGCTGCAGGTGCTGTTCGCCGAAATCCTGAAGGTGGCGAAATCGGATAACGACAAGGCGCGCGCCTATTACGGGCAGGCGATGGCATGGCAGCAGAATTACAGCGGCGACCAGAAACTGCGCGACCGCGCGATTGACGCGTTTAAAACCGTGGCCGATGATTACGCCGACACCGAATGGGCGGATGATGCGCTTTATCAGCTCGGCATGTTCTACGAGAACAAATCCGATTTCGTGGAAGCGGTGAAGACCTATCAGCAGCTGGCGGCGACATTCAAGACCGGCCAGTCGAAATGGGTCGATGACGCAAAACGCCGCCTGGAATATATCGTGAACCCGCAATTGTCGGCGGGCGTTGCGAACACTTTCCTGCCGGGGTCGGAAATCCAGTTTTACCTGACATGGCGCAACGTAAAATCGGCGCAGCTGGCGTTTTACAAGATCGACCTTGCGCGTGAAATCAACCTGAAGCCCGATAATTCCGGCATCAACAGCTATCAGGACATTTTGCAGCAGCTGGTTCAGTCGGGGCGCTATAAATCGCTGCCCGCCGCGCTGGAAACCAAAATCGAGCTGAAGGAAGAAGGCAAACACCTGCAATACAGCGAGCAGAAAAGCCTCGCCGACTGGCGCCGTGACGGCGACGAAAAGCCCGACCCGAAAAACGGCCAGCTGCCCGCGGGCGCCTATATGATGGTGCTGCAATCCGGTAGCCTTGCGCCCGTCTATGAACTGGTATTGGTCAGCGATGTCGCGCTGGTCAGCAAGGTCGCGAACGACAAGGCGCTGTTTTTCGCCATGGACGCGAAAACCGGCAAACCGGTCGCCAATGCCGATATCCGTTATACCTACAGCTATTACGACGACACAAATAATACACGCTGGATCGTCGATGAAGGCCGCACCGACGACGACGGCCTGCTGAAAACCGCGCTGCGCAGCAATGCGAAGCTGAATTATTCGCAGCAGCACACCCTGTTCGGCGCGATGGCGGCGGACGGACGTCAGGCTTTCGTGCAGAACAATTTTTACAATTACTACAACAACAGCAAGGGCGAAAACTGGCTTTATGCCTTCACCGACCGCCCCGCATACCGCCCCAATGAAACGGTCAATTTCAAGGCGATGCTGCGCCAGCCGAAAAACGGCGGCTTCATCGTGCCCGCCGGCATGAAGGTAAAGGCGCGCATTTACGACGCGCAGGGCAAGCAGGTGCTGGAAAAAGACGACGCGCTGAACGATTACGGATCGTTCGACGGCAGTCTGACGCTGGATGACAAGGCGGTTTTGGGCGAATACTCGCTGCAGCTTTATACGGCGGATACCAACAACCATCTTTCGACCGTGCAACTGTTCCGGCTGGAGGAATATAAGCTCCCCGAATACACCGTGAACGTCACGCCGGAGCCCAAGGAAGCGAAAGACGGCATCGCTGCCTATCGTCTGGGTGACGTGATCGATGTATCCATCGATTCACAATATTATTTCGGCGGGCCGGTGGCGGATGCCGATGTGGAATACCTTGTGTATCAGGACCAGTACCAGCGTTATTACCGCCCGTGGCGCGCCTATAGCTGGTATTACGACGATATGTATCCGCAAAATTACGGCTATGGCGGTTACGGCCAGCTGGTGAAGCAGGCGAAAATCCAGACCGGCAAGGACGGCAAGGCGAAATTCAAGATCGACACGCCCAAGGATGCCGGCGACCAGCTGCAATACCATATCGAAGTGCGCGTGGTCGATAAAAGCCGCCGCGAAATCCGCGGCACAGCCGATATCAGGGTCATGAAAACCGCCTATTACGCGACGGCCGAGGCGAAAAACAACATCTACCGCCCCGGCGACAAGGCGCAGGTGACGATCCGCACCCAGACCGCCGACGATAAACCTGTAGCGGTCGAGGGCAAGGTGATCATCCGCCGCAATACATGGCGCGAGGCCGTCTGGTCCGACGGCACGCTGAAGGAACAGGGGCGCTACGACGGCACCGGAATCATGACGAAATTCGTGAAAACGAACGCCAAGGGCGAAGCCCTGTTTGAATTCGAGCCGTCTGAAAACGGTTATTACAGCGTCGAATTCACGGGCTTTGATAACGGCAACCCCGTTACCGCTATCGCGAATATCTATGTCTGCGACACGCAGGCGACCAATATCGGCTACCGCTATGGCGGTTTGCAGATCATCACGGAAAAAGACACGTATAACGCGGGCGACACCATGCGCGCGATGATCGTATCCGACGTGCCGGATACATATGTGCTGCTGTCTGTCGAAAGCGACAGCCTGTTCGATTACAAAATGCTGCATCTGGAAGGCAGCGTGAAGCTGGTCGAGCTGCCCGTGAACGACAATTACACGCCCAATATCTTCCTGAACGCCATCAGCGGCCAGCAATACCAGCTGAAAACCGCGCAGCTGCAGGTGATCGTGCCGCCGTCGGATAAATTCCTGAACGTCAAGGTGGCATCGGATAAAGCCGTCTATCAGCCGCAGGAAGAAGGCACCTTCGATCTTGAAGTCACCGACAAGGACGGCAAGCCCGTTGAATCGGAAGTCGCGATCGGCATCACAGACGCCGCGATTTATTATATTCAGGGCGAATATGCGCAGGATATCCAGCAATATTTCTACGGCGAGAAAAAACAGCTGAGCATCCAGACGCAGGCGAGCTTTTACCAGCGCCCCTATACGCTGCTGATGCGCGGCGAGGACGGCGGCCTGATCACCGATCAGGAAAACGAACGCCGCCGCATGAACAAGGACGGCCGCGCCGACGACCTGCGCGATGAAGACGGTTCCCGCCAGCTGGGCGCGGTAGGCGGCAAGGGCGATTTTGCTGCAGCCGAAAGCATGGTCATGAAATCGGTGGCCGGTAACGCCGCATCGGCGCCTGCCATGACGGCGCGCGCCGCCGCCAAGGAAAAGGCCGCAGACAAGCGCGAAATGGACGCGAAGAAAAGCCCTGCCGGACTGGAAGAAGCAAATGGCGCGCCGATGCAGGAACCCGACCGCGTGCGCAGCGATTTCCGCTCGACCGTTATCTGGCTGCCGTCTGTCAAAACCGATGCGCGGGGCCATGCGCGCGTGACCGTGACATTCCCGGATTCGCTGACCACCTGGCGTGCGACCGCGCGCGCGGCGACCAGGGAAACCTCGATCGGCAGCGTGACGCATGAGGTGAAATCGAACAAGAACCTGATGATCCGCCTGCAGGCGCCGCGCTTCTTCACCGAACGCGACATTGTGAACGTATCCGCCCTGATCGACAACATGACCGACAAGCCCGTGATCGTGCAGCCCGTCATCAAGGCCGAAGGCGTCAATGTGGTGGGTAGTTATTCAAATGGCCACCCCTCTAAAAAAGAACTTATATCCACTCGCGTGCCCGCTAACGGGCAGGTACGCGTGGACTGGGCGGTTTCCGCCGGCAAGGCGGGCATGGCAAAGATCACGGTTATCGCGAAATCCGAAAAAGCATCGGATGCGATGGAAAAAACCTACCCGGTCATTCCGCACGGCATCGAAAAATTCATCGCGCAATCGCTGGTGCTGAAATCGACCGGTG
>JADYYV010000041.1 GCA_020853455.1 Alphaproteobacteria bacterium
GATATATTGGAGACGTAAAGGAGTTAACCCATGCCCCGCATCCTGTTTGCCCTGCTGACCGTCCTGTTCCTGCTGCCGCATCCTGCGCAGGCGGCATCGAAGGGATATGAAATTTTATTCGATGCGAAGAACGAATGGCTGAACAGCAGCCGCGCGCTGACATCGGAAGACGCATCGGGCCGCATGGTGCTGCTGGATTTCTGGACCTATGGCTGCATCAACTGCATGCAGATCGTGCCCGACCTGAAAAAACTGGAAAAGGAATTCGGCGATAAATTGCTGGTGGTGGGCGTACATTCCGCCAAGTTTCAGGGCGAGAAAGGCAGCGAACGCATTTTGTCCGCCGCGAAAAGATTTGGCCTTGAACACCCTGTTATCAATGATTCAAATTTCGATGTCTGGGACCAGTTCGATGTGACCGCATGGCCGACGCAGATTTTGCTGGATGGCAAGGGGGAGGAAGTCGCGCGCTATCGCGGCGAAGGACATTACGATGAAATCCGCGCCGATATCGCGAAAAATATCGGCGATACGAAGCCGGAATCAAAAACGACGCTGGCATCGCTGAAAGCGGCGGATGAAAAAACCGGCAGCCTGAAATTCCCCGCGCGGCTGGGTTTCGGCAGCGACACGCCCTGGGGCGAAGTGCTGTTTGTGGCCGATAGCGGCCATAACCGCATCATCGGCGCGTCGCTGGACGGTAAAATAAAAGTCACCATCGGCAGCGGCACCGAAGGCGCAGGCGACGGCGAATTCGCAACCGCTTCGTTCAACCATCCGCGCGGCTTTGGCGTGGCAAAGGGCGGCATTTACATCGCCGATACCAACAACCACCTGATCCGTTATGCCGATTTCGCGACCGGCAAAGTTTCCACCGTTGCGGGCACGGGCAAGCAGGGCTATGCGCGCGACGCGAAGGACGACAAGGCGCTGGAAACCCCGATGGCATCGCCCTGGGATGTAGAGATGCTGGCGGATGGCAAGACGCTGGCGATTGCGATGGCGGGCACGCACCAGCTGTGGACGCTCGATACCGTTGCGAAAACCGTTTCCGTGCTGGCCGGCACGGGCAAGGAATTTATCGATGACGGCAACGCCGCTGAATCGTCGCTGTCGCAGCCGAGCGGGTTAGCGCCCTTTGGCGATACGCTTTATTTCGTCGATGCGGAAACATCCAGCTTGCGTAAATTAAAACAGGGCGAAGTCAGCACGCTGATCGGCACGGGGCTGTTCGATTTCGGCCTTGTCGATGGCACATACCCGAAGGCGCTGATGCAGCACGCACAGGGGCTGGATGTGGATGCGGGGCGCGTGGTGATTGCGGATACCTATAACAACACGCTGCGCCTGTACGATATCGCATCCGGCAAGCTATCGACCGCGAACATCGAAAAAGACGCGCTGGACGAACCGGGCGACGTTTTGCAGCTGAACGGCCGGATGTATGTGGCCGACACCAACCACCACCGCGTCGCGGTTTTCGATCCTAAAACGGGCAAAACCAGCACGTTAACGCTATCCGCCGATAAGTAATTATCTTGCCCTGAATCCGGCTGACGCGAATCCTGATCGCGGGTATCCTGATGGCGCGTACAGTTTCAACAAACGTATGACCGTCATGACGCCCGATAAAGATAAAAAGCCCAAGGGATGGCTGTCGAAAATTTTCGGCCGCAAGGCGAAATGGTGGATGAAGGCGCTGCGCACCACGGCGCTGATCGCGGGCGGATTGATGGCGACCGACCGCCTTGTGCTGCCCAACCTGCCCGGCCGGCCCTTGACCCGCGATGAAACGGCGATGCTGCAGGATGTCTATAAGGACTCCGTCGATTTCACAAAAGTGCGCATCCACAACTCGCCGCTGGCCGATGTGTTTTTAAACTGGATGGGCGCGGATGCGGTGGCGCGCGACAACCTGATTTATATGTCCACGACGATGGACATGCATAATTACGGCGCGAAAAACGCCGAGCCCTATATTCAATACGCGTTGACGCATGAAGCCGCGCATGTCTGGCAGCACCAGAACGGCGTGATGCCGAATGTCTTTCATATGACCGCGCTGAATATCGGCCGCTTTTTCCCCGGCAAGGACAGGCACGAAGATTACCGCTATAGCGTGCTGGAGGGTAAAGACCTGCTGCAATACAATATCGAACAGCAGGCCGGCATCATCACCGACTTCGCCTTCGCGGCGAAGGGCACGATGCCCGCGATTTTCGAAAACAACGTGAACGCGCCAAAGCAGGATGTGCAGGCCGGATATGAAGCCACGCTGAAAAACTTCCGCGCCAATCCGTCTTATCCGCGCAACCGTTAGGACATATCTTCCGGCTTGATGCCCCCGCCATGCCCGCCTTGCGCGGGCATCAAAAAGGCAGCAGGCGAAGCGCTTAAATTCATACCTTATAGTTATGCAGCCGGGCGAGGTTCACGACCTTTTCAAAAGTCACAGGGCAGGCTTTGCGCAATTTTTCCATTTCATTTCCCTGCCCATATCCGCTGGCCCCCCGCCCTGCTGTCTCTCTTTTCATAGACAGCGGCGATAAGTGCGGAGGAAATGTTTCGTTCAAAAAAACCGCTTAATAGATTGCACACTTTCTCGGGTGTCTCCTCGAAATCCTCAATCCGGATTGTTGCAACCGCGTTTTCCTGGGCGAGCTTATTCCACGCAAGCCAATATTTCGCCGATGCGACTACTTTATCTTTATCCTGACATTCGGGGCTATATTTGACGATATAATCCCAGGCACGCTTATTGATAGTGACAAGCGAAGCGAGGGCATTAGCCGGATTTCGAATCAAGTGAAGCTTTTTGCCAAAGTGCGCATTCCTGTCCCGGCAATATTTTTCAGAAGCGGCCAACCATGCTACCGCGCCATCGGCGTCGGTTGCCTCATGCCCCATTTTTAAACCGTTTTCTTTCAGAAAAGCCGCCATAAAGTGGGTACCGCTACGCGCGCAGCCGGTGACAAGAAACGGGTAGCTTCCTGCCAAAATGGGGTCGTCAAACTTGTGAGTCCCCAGCAATCTTTTAATAAATGTAACCATTGGTTGCGCCCCGAATTTTCTGATTCCTTTATAGACTATTCCTTCGCTTAACTTGTCAAGCCGGCCTACGCTCTGTTATGGTTAGTCAATTTTTCTTCCAAAGGTAACGCCGTGACACTCGCAAAAAAAATCTGCATTTCCAAAGAAACTTCAACTGGCTTGAAGGAAATAATCGCGCACGACAAAACGCCTGAACAGGCAAAAGTAATTCTGGCCGAGATTAAAGAACGCCATGCACACGAAAACATGCTTTGTGAAATTTCAGGTGACGGGCACACATTAACCTGTTCCGACCCAAGTTCTTCTTCATTCAAAGTAAAATATTCCGCCACCCAAGCTACACCCGGCACATCGCGCGCCCCCTCTAAAATCGATAACCTGAGATTTTTGGCTCATTGCCTGAACCGGGACTGTTTTGCGCTTTCGATGTTAAAATACCGCCGCTTTAAGGGTTATTTATCTACCGGGCAGCATTCCGGCACCCATTGGATTAAATGGATGCTCAGCCATGCCTTGGCGCATGAATATAATGTCGAACCTCCAAAGTTTTTTGACAACGGTTCAGAAGCGTCCAACGTATTAATCGGCCATCCGAAACATGCGCAAACCTATCATCACGTTCCCCGCATTGTCAGCACTCACTCGAGTCCCCCGTATCCGCTACAGTGGAGGTGGCTGCGTCACAGCATGGAATTTCCGCCTTACGTGGTAGTCGTGCGCGACATTCGCAAAGTTTTAATTTCCAACTTTGAAAAGTGGAAAGAACGCTATGGCGTTTCATTCAGCGAATACGTTGCGGGCGACCCGACCAGCAACAAATATATTTGCGACGTTTGGTGGTATATCAGATATATGAATCGCTGGGGCGCGGTAGCCTCCAAATTCCCTGCCGAGACGCTCGTGATCCGCTATGAGGATTTTCAGGCGAACCGGATTGAAAGCCTCAAAAAAGTTCTTGGCCATTTTGGCATTACCTTAAGCGATGCCGCGCTGGCCGCAGGTGCCGCGGCTGGTGAAAAGGATTTTATGGCCGCGCACCAAGATCCGGGTATTCCCGACCGCGCCTTGCGCAAGGACGGCAGCGGCGAGACAAAATTTTCGGATGCAGATTCTGAATGCCTGGCTGAAATACTCGACACTCACCTGAAGCACGACTTTGGATACGAATATTTTTCTTCGCCCCGCGGGTTCCAGATTAATAAAGACGTTAAACCGCTGAAAAGTGCTATTTAACATCCGGGTTTTTAGTCATATTAATGCCTTTTAAGCGCCGGGCATTTTGGCTATATTCAAGTCATGCAAGCGCCCATGAAAACCTATGTCGAGTTTATCGAGCCCGACCGCAATAATCCTGCGGGCCGGTCGACCGTGGTCGAGGTGAAGGACAGGGATATTTCAAAACTGAGCATCCCCGCGCGCTGCGATATTTTCTATTTCTTCGACAGCCCCGCGCATAACGCGACACCCGAAGCCGCGCAGGACGAACAATACAACATCTCGCGCTTTCACATCGTGGCCGACAAATTGCTGACGCGCGACGAAGCGAAAAAAATGGTTTCCAACACGCTGAACACGCAGCAGCGCGCGCAGATGCAATGGGACATCAAATTGCAGCAGAACGAGATTTTCGCGCTGACCCGCACGTATAATATCGAGCCCGTGCGCAAGGACAGCATCGTGATCGATGCCGCCAAAAAACAGCTCTACCCGAAACCCGCCCCGGAAATCGCGCATGATGCGGGCGGCAGGCCGGAAGACAACATGAAACTGTCGCGCCCCGTCGTGGTGCCCAAAGACCCCGCGCGTTTCAAGCTGAAGCCGAAACCGCCCAAGCCCTGAGCGTCAATTGATCAGATATTCCTCGCGCGCGTGGCGGATATCGTCGGCGGTGATGAGTTTTTTATTGGCGACGCGCACCGAATGAAGGCGTCCGTCGAGCTTCTTTTCCCAAAAGTTCAGGAACCTGCGCAGCTCGGGGAAATGGGGGGCGAGGTCGTATTCCTGCCAGAGATACTGCTGGAGCAGCTTGGGATGGTCAGGCATATGGTACAGGATTTCGGCGGTGGTCAGCCGGTAGTCGTTCAGTTGCAGGATCAGATTTGCCATATTCTTGAGCCTCTCTTTCCGAATCTGGCCTCGGTTATTCCATTACTTACAATCTCCTAACTCTATTTAATCATAAATTACTTCATTCGTGTTAAAAAATTGCAATATCAACGGGTTAGCACTCTTTCTGCGCGACTGCCAAATCGGGCAAAAGTATTTGGAAAGACTGGGTTTTTGGAAATTGATTCAGTTGAAAATTTCCGCACTTAGGGCTACATAGTTGGCACTTGTCCGGTACGAGTGCCAATCGCCTTTGGGCTTGGTAAAACCGGATCGTTGAAACCTTGCTTAATGAAGAAGGAAAACACATGAGCACAAAATTCATCCCCCTGCATGACCGCGTCCTGCTGCGTCGCCTCGAGAGCGATGCGAAAACCTCGGGCGGCATCATCATCCCCGACACCGCAAAAGAAAAACCCGCGCAAGGCGAAATCGTCGCCGTCGGCACCGGCGTCCGTGACGAACACGGCAAGCTGCAGCCCCTGGCCGTGAAAGCGGGCGAGATCGTGCTGTTCAGCAAATGGTCGGGCACCGAAGTCAACATCGATGGCGAAGAGCTGCTGGTCGTGAAAGAAAGCGACATCATGGGCATCATCGAAGCCAAAAAAAAATCCAAAGCCGCGTAAGTAAATAACTGAACCATTTAAGGGAGACACAACATGTCTGCTAAAGAAGTAAAATTTTCCGCCGAAGCGCGCGCGAAAATGCTGAAAGGCGTCGACACGCTTGCGAACGCCGTAAAAGTGACGCTGGGCCCCAAAGGCCGTAACGTCGTCATCTCGAAATCCTTCGGCGCGCCGCGCATCACCAAAGACGGCGTGACCGTCGCGAAGGAAATCGAACTCGAAGACAATTTCGAGAACATGGGCGCGCAGATGGTGCGCGAAGTCGCTTCCAAGACCAATGACATGGCTGGCGACGGCACCACCACCGCAACCGTTCTGGCGCAGGCCATCTTCCGCGAAGGCGTGAAGTCGGTTGCTGCCGGCATGAACCCGATGGACCTGAAACGCGGCATCGACAAGGCAGTTGCTGCCGTCGTCGCCGACATCCAGTCCCGCGCCAAGAAAATCTCGAAATCGAACGAAATCGCGCAAGTCGGCACGATCTCGGCGAACGGCGAGAAAGAAATCGGCGACATCCTTGCGAAAGCAATGGAAAAAGTCGGCAACGAAGGCGTGATCACGGTTGAAGAGGCAAAATCGCTGGATACCGAGCTGGACGTCGTCGAAGGCATGCAGTTCGACCGCGGCTACCTCAGCCCCTACTTCATCACCAACGCAGACAAAATGGTCTGCGAACTGGAAAGCCCCTACATCCTGTTCTTCGAGAAAAAACTCTCGAACCTGCAGTCGATGCTCCCCATCCTCGAAGCCGTCGTGCAGTCGGGCAAGCCCCTGCTGATCGTGGCGGAAGATGTGGAGGGCGAAGCGCTCGCGACCCTCGTCGTGAACAAGCTGCGCGGCGGCCTGAAAGTGGCTGCTGTGAAGGCTCCCGGCTTCGGCGACCGCCGCAAGGCCATGATGGAAGATATGGCGATCCTCACCACCGGTGAAGTGATCTCCGAAGATCTGGGCATCAAGCTGGAATCGGTCACCCTGAACCAGCTGGGCCGCGCAAAACGCGTCCGCATCACCAAAGACGACACCACCAGCATCGGCGGCGCGGGCTCGAAAAAATAAATCGACGCACGCATCGCGCAGCTGAAGGCGCAGATCGCTGAAACCACGTCGGACTACGACAAGGAAAAACTGCAGGAACGCCTGGCGAAAATGGCCGGCGGCGTTGCGGTCATCCGCGTCGGCGGCGCGACCGAAGTCGAAGTGAAAGAACGCAAAGACCGCGTTGACGATGCAGTCCACGCAACCCGCGCGGCTGTGGAAGAAGGCATTGTCGCCGGCGGCGGCACGGCTCTCCTCTACGCAACGCTCGCCCTGAAAAAACTCAAGGCAGCGAACCGCGACGAGGAAGTCGGCATCGAAATCATCGCGCGCGCGATCGAAGCGCCGATCCGCCAGATCGCCTTCAACGCGGGCGTCGAAGGCTCGATGGTTGTCGGCAAGCTGCTGGAGCAGAAAGACACCAACCGCGGCTATGATGCGCAAAACGGCGAGTACACCGACATGGTGAAAGCCGGCATCATCGACCCCGTAAAGGTCGTTCGCCACGCGCTGCAGGACGCGGCTTCCATCGCCGGCCTGATGATCACC
>JADYYV010000042.1 GCA_020853455.1 Alphaproteobacteria bacterium
GAACTGAACGATTTCATCGACCAGGAAGAAAACTTCATCACCGAACTGGTCACGCACCGCGCGAAATACGAGATGCTGAACCGCCTTTATGAATTCGACTTCAACATCCGCGTGGGCCTCACGACCTGGGGGTGGAACTCGTCGCATAACTGCTTCCTCTGCGCGATGAAGCACCAGACGATGCAGCTGTCCGCCGACCAGGTCGACCAGTCGCGCCAGCTGGGTTCGCTCATGGACGCGCAGATGCAGAACGAGATTACCAACGACGTGAACCAGGAACAGGTGGAGGCGACGCGCCGCTACCAGCCGAACGAAGCGTCCTGCGCCGTTGACTCGCTTGCCAGCGCCGGCAGCGCGGCTACCGCGGGCGGCGTGACCAAGGCCTACATGATGTCGCGCGCCCTCAGCCGCGCGATGGCGAAGGAGGCGCAGCCGCGCCGCGCCAACGCCGTCGGATCGCCTTCCGAAAAAGGATCCGGCGCCGAAAACAACTGGCTGTGGAACGACTACGTGAACAAATGGTGCGACCCCGCCGTGGGCGACCAGGGCTGCGCCGCCGCTGGCGACCCCGTGACCGCGCACAAGCACACCGATATCCCCGGCCTGCTGTGGGGCGACAAGCAGACGATCGACATGGAAGACCCGAAACAGCGCGACATCGTCGAGGCCGCGACCCGTTACTTCGTGAACCTGCGCACGCCGAACCCCGTGCCCGCGCAGGTGATCAACGCGCCGCAGGGTCAGGAAACCATCCTCGACCGCCGCTCGCAAAGCGCGCGCCTGAACACGGTCTATAACGTCATCGGCCAGCTGATCGCGGAACGCGCCGGCGGTTCCGGCGTGAACACGCAGGACGTGCGCGTGGCGGCGGGCCTGCCCCCCGGCGACGCCGCGACCGACGCCAGCTATCGCGAATTGATGCAGGCGATGACGATGGACCGCCACCGCGACCCGCAATGGGTGATCCGCATGGTGAACGAACCCGAAGCCGTGCTGCGCGAACAGGGATCGATCAACGCGATCAAGATGCAGCAGATGAACGATCTGTATAAGCGCTGGGAAGAACTGGTCTGGATGTCCGCCGCGCAATACGCCAACAACCTCGACGCCGACATCCCGCATGACCAGGATGACGCCGCGCCGACCCGCTAATTCGCTTTGTTAAGGGAGACCTGACATGAAAAAGAAAACCGCCATCGTCCTTTCCGCGCTCGCCCTTGTGCTGGTGCTGACGGGCCCCGCCGCCGCCGTGTTCGAATGTCCCTGGACAGCCGTTTCGGGCAATAACCCCTCGGCCGACGGCGATTACGGCTGCGAAGACACCTCGGCCACCGGCCCCTGCTAATTTAACGGCCTGACGATTTTATTATCCCGCGCCTGCTTGCTGCAGCGCGGGATAATCTTGTTATATGATTATGTAATAATCACAATCTTGCTTCTTTTGAACAACCGCTCCGCTCCCCCGTGACACAACATCTTGTGTCTGCTATCTTCCGATTCAAGCTATCCATAGTTACGGGGATACTTTGATGCCATTCAGCTGGTCCGACCGCGAAAGCATTGCACGCGCGCTGATCGACACCTATCCGACCGCGGCGCGGCTGGAACTGGGGCTCGATGAATTGCAGCAAATGGTCGTCACCCTGCCCGGATTTTCCGGCCCCGAACACCCGCCCAAGCAAGCCCATCTGGAAGCCATCCTCTGGACATGGATGCGTCTTGCCGAAGAGGAGGGGATTGCCGCATGAACGACATGTCGCCGAACCTTCCCGACAATAATAAAAACGATAACGGGAAATCGCTGCACTGGCATGTATTAGGGGGCAATAACAAACACCGCATCGGCGCCAACGCCGGTCTTGCGGTCTATGCCGAAACCGATGCGAACGGCGTTACCAAAACCACGCGGCTGATGTTCGATGCCGGCGCGCTGATCGGCGAAAGCCGCTTTGCCGAATACCCCGAACTTGCCGCCTGCGACAACGTCATTCCCGACATGGAAAAGCATTTCGCGAAAAAAGGCAGCGGCGTGAAGCCGGCCGAGCCTGTCGATGCGATTTTCCTGACGCATAACCACGTCGATCACGTGGGCGCGATTCCGTTCTATATCCTGATGGGCTATGAACTGCCGAAAATTTACGCGACGCCCTATACGGTGAAGCGTCTGGAGCAGGAACTGACGAACGCGAATATCGACCCCGAAGACTGGCCGGAAATGATCTCCATCGCCCCCGGCAATCCCGTGCAGGAAGGCAAGGTCAAGGTCAACGCGTTCTGGGTGTCGCATTCCACGCCGCAATCGGCGGGTTACTTCATCGAAACGCCGGAGGGGAATATCCTGAACCCCGGCGATTTCAAGATGGACCCGACGCTGGTCTGGGGCCCCGCATTCAACAACGCGCAATTCAGCCGCATGATCGCGGGGAAACCTGTCGACCTGCTGCTGCTCGATTCCACCGGCGCCGACCGCGACACGCCCACCACGCACGAAGCCGATGTGCGCGACACGCTGCGCGGGTTGATGAAAAAATATCCCGGCAAGCGGTTTGTCATCGGCGTGATGAGCGGCTACGAAGAAAACCTGGCATCGGTCGCGCAGGTGAGCGCGGAAGCGAACCGGTCGGTCTGGATTTCCGGCTGGTCGCACGAACAATCGCTGGCCGCGCTGAAGGCGACCGGCATGTCGCTGTCGGATGCCGTCGGGCGCGAGATCAAGGTACGTATGCTCGATCGCGGCAGCGCGTCGAAGGATCTGGCCGACACGCGCCCCGGCGCCGCCGTCGTAATCGTCACCGGCGCATCGGGCCTGCCGAACGCCGTGCTGACGCGCGCCGCCGACGGCGTGCATCCCACGCTGACGCTCGATAAGGACAAAGACATCATCCTGCTGGTCGCAACATCCATCCCGGGGCAGGAAGCGTCGCGGGAACGCATGCTGTCGATCCTGCGCGCCAAGGGCTTCAAGGTGCTGACGAAAAGCGAGGAGACGCTCTATTCCCACGCCCATGCGCGCCTGCCCGAATTGATGGATTTCGCCAAGCTGGCGAACCCGAAAAACGTGCTGCCCATCCACGGCGACACGCATTTGCGCGAAGCGAACCGCGAAGCGATGAGCAAGCTTGGCTTCAACAGCCTCTCCGCCGATAACGGCGATGTTTTGCGCGTGACGAAATCCGGCGTTGAATCGGTGAACCCCGAAAGCAAGGGCCGCCCGAAACTGGTGGGCTTCAAGACGTTGCAGGGCCAGCGCTGGAACGACCGCAATTACATGCAGATCAACGCGCCGCAGGACAAACCCGACGCGCCGGAGCCTGCCAACAACAACAGCAAACCCAAACGCCCCAAAATCTTCAACGTCAACCCGCCGCCCAAGCCGCCTGCGGCGGCGTGAGAATTTCCCGCCAGCGGCGGCGTAAGGTTTTTCCCCAATTTTTAGAGGGATAATTTTGTCTGGGCCACCCCGCCGAAGGGCGGGGTCCGGCCACGCGGCGTCTGCCGCGTATGTAAGTCACCGCCACGAGTCATGAGACGCGCGGACGCGCTACCAGACCCCGCCCTTCGGCGGGGTGGTATCGGCTCGCTTACGCCTGCTGCAAACGCGGCGCGGGTTTCGCAGGCGCTTGCGGGCGCGGCGGGCTTTGGCGGAACAGGGGGTCGCTGGTGAAGATGCCCTGCAAAATCTGGCGCATGCTATCCGCTTTTTCCGGGTTCTTGTCCATCAATTCACGCGCGTCGTCGATCAGGGCGCGGCGTGCGTTCAGCAATGCTTTTACATCGCCCGGATTTTTCGCAACCGCAGGGTCGCTGTAGATTTTTGCCTGCAGCAGGTCGAACATCTGCCACGGCGCGATCTGGGGCGTGGCGGGCGCGCCGCCGCCAAACAGCTGCTTCAGCGCCTCGCCCATATCGGGGCCTTCGACGGTTTTCTTGATGATGGCTGCCTTGAAATCATAGGCGTCATGTATGAACTGGTTCGCGGCGTCAATCGTGCGCCCCTCCACCTTGTTCTGGATCAGGATGCGGAAATATTCGTCACCCAGCGCCGCCACGCCGGACAGATGCGTTGCCTGTTCGGGCGTCAGCGCGGCTTTTTCGGTGATGTCGTATGCCATGTCGCGCAGCTGCGTCGGGCTCAGCTTGCGGAAATTTTCGACGCCCATTTTTTCGACCCGCGCCTGCAATTCATACAGGGCAGGGTAGGTGGTGGCGATAATCGCGCCGAAATAGGCGTTGTTGTCGGATTCATACACCTTGGTGCGCGCGTTTTCGGTCAGCGCGACCACCGTGCCCTTGAAATTCGCGTATTCGCCGATCAGCGCGGCGGGTGCCCCGTCCTTCACCGTCTGCATCAGCGCGCCGACCTCGGCGAAGGTTTCGGTTTTATGCAGGGCGATCACCTGATCGAACCCCTTGTTCGCGCCCGCAACCGTCGGCAGGTAACGCGTGTCGAAACTGCGCCATGCGCCCTTCGCGGCCACGATATCAGCCATCTGCTCGCGGGTGATATCGACCTTCAGCGATGCGCCGCGCAGCACATCGACGGCGCTGCCGTCGCCCGCGCGCAGCACGAATGCCTGCTTCATGTAATCCTGCGCCGACAGGTTGGGGTTGTACGGCACGACCACGGCGGATGCCGCGTGCAGCGCGTCGCCCGTCAAACCGGGGCGCACCGACTGCGGCGCGAAACCGCCCTGCTGCATCGTGAAGGATGTTTGCGCAATCGCGGCCAGTTCTTCGGGCGACAGGCCGGATACTTTTTTGGATGTCAGGTATTCCTGCATCAGCTGCGCAAATTGCGGCGCGGGCGTCCGGCGCAATTGCAGCTGCGTGCTGATCTGGTCGGGATCGGCGAAGACGATGCGCGGCGCATCGGCGGGGCGATCTTTGTTCAGGCGCGTTTCCAGCGCGGACAGGCGCTGGCTGGCGCGCGTCGTGTAACTCTGCTGCAGCTCTGGAAAGCTGAGCGTGTTTTTCTGCACGGTTTCGGTTTGCGAAGCCCCGGGGGCGGCGGGAGCCTGCGTCGTTTGTGCTTGCGCCGTGGCAGCGCCGAAGGCGAGGGTCAGGCCGGCAACACCCGTCAGCAGGGCTCTTTTGAATACGTTCATCACACCGCTCCCGTTTGAATCGTTGAATGTTTATAAGGGGTTGCGAAGAATATATTCCATAATATAAGCAAGAGTCAAATGCGAATTTCATCATGTTTATCAATCTCTTACACCCCGCCGGAGAATCTCCTGCGGGGTCTGTAGTACCTTTTCTTCACAATGTTCAATAACCGATCTTCATTTATTGAAACATAAAAATGCTAATATCGCAATATTAAATTTATAAGGCGTTGTATTTGCCCACGAATGGACACGAATAAACGCGAATTGAAAAATTCCAATGCGAAAGCCTGAAGGAGGAGAGGCCTGCGGCGCATTCGCGTTTATTCGTGTCCATTCGTGGGGAAGGAGATGGGCAGGGTCAGGAAAGGGTTACAGGAAGTTGATGAGCGACAGCTGGTTCACGATGCTGGTCACCTGATACGATGCCTGCAGCTGCGTCTGCAGCGCCTGAATCTGCGTCACCACATCGGTCGTGTCGGCATTTTCGGCGTCGCCGACCAGACCCTGCAACGTCGCAAGGTCGCTTTCGTGGTTCGCCTCCACCGCGTTCAGCAGGTTGAAATTGCCGCCGACGCGCGTTGCCGCCGCGTCCAGCTTTTCGACGCCGGCGCGCGCGATGCCCATGATGTTCTGGACCACGTCGTCCAGCTCGTCCGCCGTCGGAATGTCGCCGGGGCCGGGGGCCTGCATGTTCGCCATGAAACCCAGCGCCTTGATGATGTCCTGAAAACCGTCCACATCGGCGCGCACGGTGTAATCCAGCTCCGTCGTCTCGCCGATGCGCGTCGTCACCTGACCGGATGCGGAAAGGCCGGGATTCATGCCCAGCTGCGCGGTCGTCATGCCGGCCACATTCGCGGTCAGCTGCGCGGTCGTATTCACGCCCGTCAGCCAGTCGGAAACCTGCTGCTGGAAATTGTTGTTCAGCACGTTTTCATCCGAAAACGGCGCGCTGGTGGAATCGGAACCCGCAAACAGGTAACGGCCGTCCACTTTCAAATTCGCAAGGTCCTGCACGAAATCCAGCGCGTTCTGCGCGATGACTTTCAATGACGGAATATCGGCGGCGCTGTCGCGCACGGCGGTCGTGATGCCGTCGATCATCTGCATCACCGCGTCGCGCGTGGAATCCATCGCCGTGTTCATCTGCGTGATGCGCGAGGTGAGGCCGCTGATGTTGTCGAGATAGCTTTGCACGCGGCCCAGATCGGTGCGGTTGCGCTGGATGTTGGTGGCGTCCACGCCGAAGCCCGCCAGCGTGTCGTATTTCTTGGTCGATGCGATCTGGCGCTGCAAATCGGCCAGCGTCGCGTTCATGTCCTTCAGCCGCGCGATATTCGCCTGCGTCGATCCCAGAAAGGATACTTTTGAAATGGTCATTCTAATTCTCCGTCATCAAATCGCGTTCAGCAGGTCGTCCAGCATCTTTTCGGATGCGGAAATCATGCGCGCCGCCGCCGCATAAGCGGTCTGCACGCGGATCAGTTCCGACACTTCTTCGTCAAGATCGACGCCGCTTTCATCGGTGAAGCGGGTCGTCAGGGTCTGCAAATAGCTGTCTTCCTGCACGGCTGCCGATTTCGCGGCGCTCGCGTCCTGCGCCTGGTCGGTCAGCACGGCGCGGGAAAAATCCTCGATCGACGCGTTCGCGACAAGGCCGATCGAAAGCCCGCCATTCGGGCCCAGATTGCTCTGGCGGAAAGCGGTATGCGGCAGGTTGGTCACGGTCACGCCCATCGCGGCAAGCGGCGTGCCGACGCTGTTTTGCAGCGTGATGTCGCCGCCGTTAATCGGGGTCAGCACCAACTCGCCGCCGGTGCCCAGCGTCGCCGACAAATTCGGGATGGCGTTTAATTGCGCGAGAAGTTCGACCGCGCTGTCGCCGGGCGCGATCGACACGGAAATCGCGTTCTGGCTGCCGACCTTCACGGTAAATGCCGGGTTCTGCGCGGGATATGTCGTGAAATCAAGGCCAAGGTCCTGAATGCCCGCGCCAATGTCCACATCGGTGATCGTGATGTCGCCGGTGCCGGTCAGCACCAGCTGCCCGCCGCTCGACAATGCCGCCACGGTCGATCCCGCCGCCGCGTTGATGTTGTTCACAAGGTCAAGCGCGGTGTCGCCCGGGTTGATCGTGACGTTGAACGGGCCGGCACCCGTATCGATCATGAAATTCGCGGGCGCCGCGATGTTCGGCGCGGCGTCAAGATCGGGGGTGATCGCGGTCAGGCTGGTCGTGCCGTTGATGCGGTTCGATTGTGTTAACCCCAGCACGGTGAACAGGTCGCCGCTGGAAATATCGACGGTGCCGGCGGCGGTCTGCGACTGGTACGCGCCCAGCGCGAATTCGGAAATGCGGCGGATGACTTCGTTCGATCCGGCGGGAACAACCTGGTTCGTCGTGCCGGTGCGCAGCAGGGCTGGGTTGTCGATCACCGCCTGGTTGACGCGGATCTGGCCCGCGAAACCGGAATAGCCCGTGATGCCGGGATCGGCCACGTTCGGGGGCACGTTGCCGTTCGCATCGGTGAACAGGCGCAAACCCTGCTGTTCAAAGCGGAAGGCGAGTTTCTGCGCCATTTCGTCCATCTGCGCCTGATAGGTGGGCAGGGTTTCGTCGCGCAGCGTAAACAGCGCGCCCAGCTCGCCGCCGACCTGTCCCTGCGGCACTTCGGGGCCGGTGGCATAGCCGATATGCAGCCCGTCGGCGCCGCCGCCCGGGTAATAGGTGTTCGCGTCCTGATTGCTTTTCGTGAAGAACAGCTGCTTTGCCTCGCCGTCGACCAGCGGCTGGCCCTGCTTGGTCATCACGACCATCTTGTTCTTGCTGTCGGTCACGGTCGTGACCTCGATATATTTCGACACCTGCGCGACGGCCATGTCGCGCTTGTCCTCCAGATCGGCGGCCGATTTTCCGGCGGCGGTCAGGTTCTGGATCTGCACGTTCAGCGACGCGATGATTTTCAGCTGGTTGTTGATCTCGCTCACGCCCGCGGAAATCTTGTCCTCCGCCTCGTTCTTCAGGTCGTTCATCAGCGTCGTGAATTTGTTGAACGTCTCCGCCACCTGCCGCGCCTGCGCGACGGTGTTCGACAGCTGCGTCGTGCTGTTCGGGTCGGACGACAAGGTGGAAAACGCGTCGCCCAGCTTGCCGATCTTGGCGGAGATGGAACTTGCCGCCTCCGACGCGCCGTGGAACGACTGGATGCGGTCGAGGAAATTGCTGGCGACGCTGGCACCCGACGACACGCTGGTCTGCTTCATCATGTCGCGGACCAGGTTCTTGTCGACGCTGCGCATGATGGCGTTCAGCTCCACGCCCATGCCGACGCCGCCGACAACAAGCGTCTGGGTCGGCAAAATCTTCCGGGTAAATCCGGGCGTCGATGCGTTCGAGATGTTATTGGATATGGTGTCGAGCTGGCGCTGTGCCGCCCGAAGCCCGCTTAACGCCGCATCTAATGATAATGTTGACATGGCTGCACCACTGTTAAAGACACTTCTACGCGCAGGTATCTAAGCAATAGCCGTGCCAGATCGGGCGTTTGGCAATAAATCATTATAAATCAACGGGTTATATTTACGGCATTTGCCCGTTCAAAAAATGGCATATCCCTTGCAACGAGATTTGGCGAAGGAGCATCCGGGTTCAATGATTGAATCATCGACATATACATCTGGCTTCAGGGGCGAGGACCGCACGGCAGGTATGCCGTCATCCATATCTTCGGGTATGACGTCGTCGCGTGCGCTGAATTCAGAGGCGTCGAAATTCTCCGGCATGGTCGATGAGGCGTCGAAAGCGGGCGAAACCAAGACCGCCGATACCAGGGAAAAATCCGCCTTTGAAAGTTTTTTAAGTTTTCTGGGCGCGATCATCGACGTCATCAACCCGCTGCAGCACATTCCGGTCATCAGCACGATTTACCGCAACATCACGGGCGATGAAATCAACCCGCTGGCGCGCGTCGCGGGCGACGCCCTTTACGGCGGCGCGATCGGCGCTGCGGTCGGCATCGTCGATGTCGCGGTGGAAAGCAAGACAGGCAAGGATATCGGCGGCAACGTCATGGCGATGCTGACCGATGACAACAAGAATAATGACGCCGGCGACGATGTGCAGGTCGCCGATAACAGCAACGGCCAGCGTTTGCAGGATATCGTCTGGAACGACGCGCCGCCCGCAGATAAAGCGCAGGGCGTATTGTATGCGCGCAGCGAAGCCGAAGGCGACAAGGCCCGCGCCGCGCTGCCGCCCGCCGCGCCTGCCACACAACAACCTGTCAACGATGATGCCGCGCGTAATGCCTTGATGGCCTTCGCGCGCGACATGCGTAACGGCGGTGAAACCGCGTCGCCCGACATCGATGTCACCGCGATGGTGAGAAACGACAAACCGCAGGGCGTGCTGTATGCCCGCGATGATGCAAGCCTGAATTCGATGAATCAGAATTTTCCGTCTTCCCCGGGACCCGCTCCTACAAAGCTGTCCTATCGCACGGGGGCGACCGGAAATGGACCGGCGGCCTACTCCTACAAAGATGGCACGATGGTTCCTACACCGAAGAGCGGACCTGTTGGCAGCAACGGCATAATGCCCGCGCAAGGCAAGGTGAATGTCAAAACCGCGCTTCTTTCACAAGAAGTTCCGGCGGCGTCGGGCGAGAATCGCGCCGTGCCGCCGGGACTGATTGCGGGTTCTCCGCAGGAAATGATTGCTGACGTCCCGCGCGAGCTGATTGCGCAGCGCATGATGGCCGGGCTGGATAAATACGCCGCAATGAGCCGCCTGTAACAGCGCGTATTTTGATTTCATTCCCGTCCTGTGCCATGATGGCGCATGAACATCGTCGTCCAGACATCGTCGCCCACCGCCACCACCGGCGTGCTTTTCATCGGCCAGCAGAGATATGACTGCACGCTGGGCCGCACGGGCGTGACGCTCGACAAGGTTGAAGGCGACGGCAAGACGCCGGTTGGCACCTACCCCTTTCGTTATGTGCTGTACCGCGCCGACCGCATCGAAAAACCGGA